>DMRT01000280.1 GCA_003455235.1 Chitinophagaceae bacterium | reverse complement strand
CTGGCGCCACCGGCACCCACAATGGTGTGTATCTCATCAATGAATAATATTACATCACGGTTTTTTTCCAGTTCGTTCATGATGGCTTTCATCCTTTCCTCAAACTGGCCGCGGTATTTTGTTCCGGCCACCAGGGCGGCCAGGTCAAGACTAACAACCCGTTTGTCGAACAGTACACGGGAAACTTTGCGCTGAACAATTCGCAATGCCAATCCTTCTACGATAGCCGTTTTACCTACACCGGGCTCGCCAATGAGGATTGGGTTATTCTTTTTTCGGCGTGAAAGTATCTGTGAAACCCGTTCAATCTCATTTTCCCGGCCTACAATCGGGTCGAGGGTGCCATTCTCTGCCAGGCGGGTGATGTCACGCCCGAAATTATCCAGCACCGGAGTTTTTGTTTTGGGCTGGTTACCGCTTCCGGCTCGCTGTGATTTTTGCTGGCTGTATTTCTTTTCGTCTTCAAAATCTTCTTCGCCCTCGTCACTGAATTCAGCGGATGGCGGGTTGCTGGTTACAAAGCCCAGTTCATTTTTGAATACATCATAGTCCACATCAAACTGGTTAAGAATCTGCGTGGCAATATTTTCTTTATTCTTAAGTATTGACAGCATCAGGTGTTCACTTTCCACCTGGGCACTTTTTTGTGCCTTGGCTTCCAGCACGGTGATCCGTATCACTTTTTCGGCCTGCTTGGTTAGGGGAAGAGAGTTGATGTTTGCGATGTTCTTACCGGTTTTGTCTTTAACGGCTATTTCAATTTCTTTGCGAAGTTCAAAAAGGTCGATGTTGAGAGATTTCAGAATTTTCACAGCGGTATTTTCGCCATCCCTGATCAGTCCCAGAACCAGGTGTTCTGTCCCGATAAAATCATTTCCCAATCTGAGTGCTTCCTCCCGGCTGTAAGAGATTATTTCTTTTACCTGGGCTGAAAAGTTATTATCCATTTTATATTGAATTTTGCTTGTACAATAATAACGATTATTTTATTGACATGGTTTACGCTATCCGGCAAATGTTAATATGTTAAAAAGTTAAAAAGCAGCGGTCTATGTCATTTTTTAGCCGGGTAAACCCCTGACCATTTTTTCCGGAAGCCGGACGGAACAAAACCAAAATTTGCTTTACTTTACAAAGAACAGCCGGTTGTAAACTTCAACCATCAGATTATGAATGTCAAAACAGATACCAAAGAAAGATTTACTGTAATTACGCCCCAGGAAGCCGGTTTATCTGTTAATATGACAGAGGAACTCCGCAATTTGTTGCTTCCTTACCTGCAAAAAGACATACCGCATATTGTTTTAAAAATGGAAGCAGTTACCAGCATTAACGAAGATGCCATTGGGGAAATTGCAGAGCTCCAGCAGCAATTTTATGCCGCCAATGCTTCTTTCGTGATCTGCTGCCTGCAGCCGGATGTATTGAAATCCTTTGAAAAACTGGATTTTTTTGATGTCATGAACATTACCCCATCGGAAAGTGAGGCTTGGGACATAGTACAAATGGAAGAAATTGAACGGGAACTACTGGGTGACGAATAACCGGTTGAGGTTTGATGTCTGACGTTTGATGTTTCAGACACCCCGGCACGAAAGTGTTCAACCTCAAACCATAAACTTCAAACCTCAAACTAACTATTTTGTTTGCGCTGACTATTTTAGGAAACAACTCTGCCATCCCTGCGTTCGACAGGAATCCAACTTCCCAGGTGTTGCAAACCATGGAAGAAAGTTTCCTCATTGATTGCGGCGAAGGAACACAAATGCAGCTTTCGAAATACAAAGTAAAGCGCAGCAAGATCAACCATGTCTTTATCTCTCACCTGCATGGTGATCATTATTTCGGACTGATCGGGCTGCTCACCAGCATGAGTTTACTGAACCGCACGCAGGATCTTCATCTTCACGGTCCGCCTGAACTGGAAGAACTCATCAGCCTGCAGCTGAAATTCGCCGCCACGCATCTCTCCTACCCACTGCATTTTCATCCCCTGAAAAATGAAGGCGTCATCGTGGAAGGAAACAAAATGATCATTGAATGTTTTAAAGTGCAACACCGCATCGAGTGCTGGGGTTTCTTATTCCGGGAAAAAAGAAACCTGCGCAAGGTAAATGCCGAACGGGCACGCATTTATGAGATACCGGCTTCTTTTTATGAAAAACTGCAGCAGGGTTTTGATTATGCCAATAAAAAAGGAAGCATTGTTCCCAATGAGGAAGTAACCGTGCCCGGCCCCAAAACAAAATCATATGCCTACTGCGCCGATACCATCTTCGACGAACGCATTGCCGAAAAAGTAAAAGACGTTGACCTGCTGTACCACGAAACCACCTACCTGAAAGACCTTCATGAACGGGCGGCAGCCCGCTTTCACAGCACCACCGTGCAGGCAGCAGCCATTGCCCAAAAAGCCGGCGCAAAAAAATTACTGATCGGGCATTTCAGCTCCAAGTATGAAAAACTGGATGAATTCCTGAAGGAAACCTGTGAAGTTTTTAAGAATACCGAACTGGCCATCCAGGGAAGCTGTTATATAATATAGGTTACTCCCTGGTCCGTACCACGTAATTGAATCCATCTGCCATGATCCAGGCATAAAATTCGGCGAACCATTTTTTCCAGGATTTTGAATTATGTGATCCTTCCGGGTCAACCACCGAATAGATCATACAGGAAGATCCCTCTCCCAGTTCTTCCTGCACCGCCTGCATATCACTCACCATAGAAGCGCTTTCTTTTGCACCGGCATAAAAAAAGAATTTACCGCTCATCTTTCCCGCCAACGAATCGGTGAATGAAGCAAGCGAAGGATTGGTCCAGAACGACGGTGAAAATATCCCGGCCTTTCCAAAAACACCCGGCTCCAGCAGCATGGCATAATAGCTGATGAGCGCTCCCATAGAACTGCCGGCAATCACGGTATTCTCCCGGGCAGGCAGGGTTCTGTATTTTTTGTCGATGAAAGGTTTAAGGGTATGCGCCAGGAAGTCAATGTATTCTTTTCCTTCCGGTGAAAATGTTTTGGGCCCGTCTTTAAACTCGGTAAGCACCAGGTTAAATAAATTATATTCATTCATCCTTGCTTCTCCTGCGTTATCAATCCCCACCACAATACAGGCCTGCCTGCCTTTTGCCACCAGGCTGTCCATGGATTCATCCACCTGCCATTCGCCCGAATCAGCGGTGTATTCATCAAACAGGTTCTGGCCGTCGTGCATATATAATACTGGATACCGTTTGTTACCGGTTTCATATCCTTCCGGAAGATATACCCATATCCGCCGGGTACGGTTGAGTTGGGGTATACGGAAAGCGGTGTCAATTACCTGAACCCGGCTGTTGGCAGTATGTTTTTTCTCCGGGGCGGCCATATCATCCCGCCAGGCTTCAACCGTTATTTCCACCGTGGTATCTGACTGTATCTTCAGTACCCGGTTTTCGATGTCTTTTCCACCGGCATTTATCTCTACTTTATCCCAACTGCCCCGGGTGCATTTATATTCATATTCTCCGGCATCGAGTTGCAGACTGAGTTGATTGGAATTATTGAACAAATACCAGGTATTACCGGGGTTCCAGCTATTGAAATTGCCGGCGATAAAAACGGGTTCGTTCCGGTGGGAAGGAGGGGCAGAAAGGAGTTTGAAAATCACACGAAACTGTGCCTCACTTTTTGCAAAAGCGAAAACCAATGCAAGAAGACACAATAGATTTTTCATGGTGAACTGTTTTTTCTGAACCACTATCTTACCTTGTCATTCCAGATAGAAACACATCAATCTATAAGAACTGCCTTTCGATGTGTATAGGTGGTTCAATATTTATTTACCAAGATAGTTCTTCACTTTCTGGTGGATGCTACTGCTTAACGGAACAAGCGGGAGTCTTAGTACATTTTTGATGATGCCCATTTCGGCCAGGAATGCCTTTACACCGGCCGGGTTGTTTTCTGCAAACAACAGGTCGTTCCCTTCCAGGCATTTATAATGCAATGGCCTGGCTGATGCAAAATCACCCTTGAGGCAATAGCGTACCATATCTGAAAAGTCTTTCGGGAAACAATTGGCCGCCACGCTGATCACCCCATCCATGCCGCAGGCAATCAGCGGCAGGGTGATATGATCATCGCCGCTTACCACCAGGAAAACATCCGGCCGGTTACGCAGTATGTGCATGCACTGCACCATATTGCCACTGGCCTCTTTGATACCGGCAATGTTCTTCACTTCCCTGGCCAGGCGTAAGGTTGTTTCGGCGGTGATGTTACTGCCGGTGCGGCCCGGCACGTTGTATAATAACACCGGTTTCGGACTGGCATCTGCCAGGTTCTTATAATGCTGGAAGATTCCTTCCTGCGAAGGTTTGTTGTAATAAGGACTTGCACTGAGTACGGCAACCGCTTTTTCCAGCGGATAGCTCTGCAGGTTTTCCATCACCTCTCTTGTGTTATTGCCACCAACACCCACCACCACCGGCACCCGGCCATTCACCCTGTCATAAGTATAATTAATGATGTCGTACTTTTCTTCTGCATCCAGCGTAGGAGTTTCACCGGTGGTACCCAGGCTTACGATATATTCGATACCATTGCCAATGATGAAATCAATCAGTTTTCCCAGGGCATCAAAATCCACTTCCATCGATGGTTTGAACGGTGTAACGATGGCCACGCCGGTACCCTGCAGTTTTGCACGTAAACTCATAAAACTTTTTTTTGTGAAGGTATTGAGAAGTGTGGAAATTTTCGAAAATTAAACTTCCCCACACAAACCCCCGAAGATCGGACTATCAGGCACGGGCATTGAGAACAGCAGATCTTTTCAGGTAGGCTTTATCAGGACTGTAAATAAAAAGGCAGGAGCCGTCTTTTATTTTATTAATGATGGGTTTGTGCATTTTCTCTGGCAATGCCGGGCATCCCTGGCTGCGTCCGATATAGCCCTGTGAACGGATCAGCGCTTCACTTACATAAGCAGCCCCATGAATTACAATATCCCTGCGGTTGGCATTGTCATTGATACCCCTCTCCAATCCTTCCAGTTTTAGTGAATACCCGTGGCCACCCATGTAGGTGCCGAGTGTTTTGTAAAATCCCAGGCTGCTTTTATTGCTTTCGGGTTTATTGGAAAACTGGTTGGCATATTCCCGGCCCGAATTATGGCCGTGGGCAACATAGGTATTGTACAGAATCCGGTAGCTGTTGAGGTCGATCACAAATAATCGCTTGGCAGAAGAAGGCAGGCTGAAGTCCACAATAGAGATCACATCGTCGTTATCAATCACGCCGCTCTCCACCAGGTATTCAAATCCCAGCATGGCGTATTCAAAAGCACTTCGGGACAGGCCGTAGCGGTCCAGTTCCAGGCTGTCGTACAGTACCACCGCCGGGCTCACCATTTTTTTTATCCCGTCTGTAATGGATGAATCTTTCACCGCAGTTGTAGCCAAAGGCGCCGCCTGCACGGGCTTAACAGCTGCAGCCACAAAGGACATACACAGCGGAATACCTGCAGTAATAAACAGGAAGAGTACGGTATGTTTAATGGAATCCCTTTTCACAACCTGATTTTTCTATGATTGAACGATGCAAAGGTCGCCGTCATTTTGTTTTAGATTTGTTAAAAAACCGGTGGAAATATCACCCCGCTGTCATATTTCCAGACTGATATCCATCACCAGTACAGCCTACCGGGCTCATTTGCCCGGCCGGGATAAAAACAAAACTTGTTGTCATGGAAAAACAAAAACTACGTTCAGCAAATACAGCCGGCTGGCTGCTGGCTCTCGTATGCATATTGCTGCTCCTGTATTCCGGGCAAACCCTCTTTGTTCCGCTTTTCTACGGTTTGTTCATTGCCATAGTACTGTACCCGGTTTGCCGCTGGCTGGAAAAACACGGGTTTTCAAAAAGCATGGCCATCGGTACCGGCCTGCTCCTGGTGCTTCTGCTGTTTGCTGTTTTGATATGGATCATTTTTTTACAATTCAATGCATTCATGAGTGACTGGCCCGAGCTGAAAGCAAAACTACAGCCCGCCCTTAATGACGGGCAGCAATGGCTGGAAACAAATTTTAATCTTTCCATCGCTTCTCAGAATGAATGGTGGCAGAAAACCTCCGGCAACCTGTCGGCCAATTCAACCGGTATGCTCGAAGGCTTTTTCAGCAAAACAGCCTCAGGCCTGTTCGCCCTGTTCATCATCCCGGTATTTGCTGCTTTGTTTCTTTACAACCGCCGGGATTTTGTATCCTTCCTGGAAAAATTGTTTGGCGACGACCACAAAGAGCGGCTGCACCATATCCTCCACCAAACCATTGGTACTTATTTTCATTTCATTAAAGGGATGGTAATCGTGTACCTGCTGGTGGGCATCCTCAACAGCATCGGTTTACTGGTGCTGGGTATCCGGCACGCCATCCTGTTTGGTTTTCTTACCGCCATCATGACCATCATTCCTTATGTTGGCATCACCATCAGCGCCCTGTTGCCCATTACCATCGCATGGATCACCAAAGACAGCATCTGGTACCCACTGGGCGTGGTGGGTGTATTTGTGCTGGTACAATACCTCGAAGCCAATGTCATCTTTCCCCGGGTAGTGGCCACCCAGCTTAACATCAGCACCTGGGCCACCCTGGTTGCTATCATAGCCGGCGGCATATTGTGGGGCGTAAGCGGCATGATCTTATTCATCCCTTTCCTGGGCATGCTGAAACTGGTAACCGACAATGTACCGGAATGGGAAGCACTGAATATATTAATAAGAAGAAACGAAAAGCCAAAGAAATAAAACCGGGATCTGTTTGAAATCAGATCAGCTCCTTGCCCATGAGCTGGTAAGCAATCAGCATCATGATGATGCCAACACCCAGGTAAATAAACTGCAGCCAGAAAAAGGTATTGATGAAGAGCATCTGAACAATGATCCACCCACAAACCATGATGCCGGCAGCCAATGCCCATTTATACCGGCTTACATGACGGCCGATGTTGAAGAACAATGCCAGCAGGCTGGTACCACCCACCAATACGGTCAATACAATACCGGGAACGAGGAAATCGGTAAACGGGGATGTGGCAAGCAGGTCAGTAGACAATTGCATTACCCGGCCATCGGGATATGTGATGATGATGATGCCCGATACCAGCGAAGTAAGAGCAACAAAGCAGGTTAATATGAACAGGATCGTCCGCATGAATTCTTTTTATTTCGTCGTTATGGCCCTTCTCCCGGCTCGGGTACTTCATAAGGCGGGGTCTCAAACGGGTCTTCATCCGGGATAACATCCGGGTCCTCATCAGGCAGCAGCGGAATATCCGGAACAGCATCCGGGTGTATCTCCGGGTCTTTTACCGGTGGTATTTCAGGTTCCTTTTTTTTAGGATCGTGGTTCATGGAGTGATTGATTGTTGTACAAGGTATGGCGAACAGCCATTTTATTTCAATGAGCATCGTTACCGGAAAAAGTGATGGTTATCATTGTACCCGGCCCTGCTGTATGATAGATTTGCCCCAATAAGACACAACATGCTGGGCGAATTGAATGAAATGGAAATCAAAAATGTATTGTCGAGCCAGGTGCTTGGAAGACTGGCCTGTACAGACGGAAAGCAGCCTTATATCATACCGCTCACCTTCACCTATGACGGGAATTGCATTTATGGACAAACCAACGAAGGCATGAAGATGGAAATGCTGCGCAAAAATCCCAACGTATGTTTTGAGGTAGACATGATGACTGATATGCGGAACTGGAAATCGGTACTGGTGTTCGGCTAGTTCCAGGAACTGAAGAACCGGAGTGCGGAAAAAGCCAGGGACATTCTTTTCAACCGGGTTTTTTCTTTAATGACCAGCAGTACCGTTCATGCACATGAACATGGTGAAAAAGGAAAGATAGACGACAGCAACCGGGTTAAGCTGGTGATGTACTGCATCCGTATTAAAAAACTCACCGGTCGGTTCGAAAAAACGTAGGGGTTGTGTTCAGGCCTTACTGAAAATGCACACACGAAGCATGATCTCAAACAGCCGGGCAGCCCTATGGCTGCCCGGGCTGGTATTGCTTATTTCTTTATTGCTTTGCCAGCACATTTTTCTTTACCATATTTTCCACAATCAGTTTCCCGTATTCATGGCCAAGGCTTTCGGATGAGTTTGGATCAAAGGATTCTGTCTGCACAGAATATACCAGGTCCCTCGTATTCATATCGTACAAATTACTTTCCCAGAAATACCTGGTATCAGTAACATAATACCCCGGGGTGTATATCCGCTCCCACACCGTGGTGTAGTAGCCACCAAAGCGCCGGTAGTATACCGACCGGGGATATACCTGCCTTTGAGCGGGCACATAATATTGTTCCTTTGATTTATCCAGCAGCACAATGGTGATAACGGCATCAGCCCCGTTGCTCCGGATCTTATCCACCGCATCTTTTTCACACATGTTCTCAAAAGCCTTGGGGCCAAACTGCGCCTGGGCAGAAACGGCATTATATCCAAGCCCCTTCAGGTCTTCTGCAAAATGCTTTTCCATGTATTCACAAATGCTCCGGTCCTGGTCCCGTATCAATCCAAGCACCAGTATCTTGTTGTACTTTTTGGGGGCGGTATCGGCCTGGCTCCATGAACTGGTAATCCGGGAGCTGGAACATCCGGCCAGGATCAGCAGCAGGACACCCACCATAATTTTCATGTTTTTCATAACGGAGATTTTAAAACCATACATAATAGAAATAGAAAAACCCTGCCGCCCTGTACGGCAGGGTATCATTAAGCAGGACAGAAGCCTGCTTACCTTACGGCTATGTGTTTAGCCTCCAGTTTCTTGGTTTCTTCAGTTTTGGGGATCATCAGTTTCAATACACCGTCTTCATAACGGGCATCGATCTTATCACTCCTGGTTCCCATAGGAAGTGTAAAGCTGCGGCTGAAAGAAGAATAGCTATACTCCTTGCGGGTGTACTTTTTCTCTTTCTCCTCTTTTTCTTCCTTGGTTTCGGCACTGATAGTAAGCATGTCGCCTTCCACATCAATCTTAAAATCTTCTTTCTTCATTCCCGGCACAGCGAGGGAAATTTTGAATTCATCCTTATGCTCAACAATGTTCACGGCAGGTACCGTGAGTACATTACCCCAAAGGCTGCCTCCATTATTCGTATCAAACCAGTTGTTCCATGGTTTTAAGAAGTCGTTGAAAACAGTCGGCATCAGGTCTCCTGTTCTGATCAAAGTCTTGGTTGACATAATAACCTCCTTTGTTTTATTGTTGTTGAATGTTTTTTACACTACCTAAGTTATGATTCACAAATCCCCGAAAACAAGGATGGCCGTCAACAAAAAAGATGACTCTTATCATCATTCCTGTTGCGTTACCGGTCGTGCAGCACCAGCAGCGGCACATGGGTGCGGTAGGCAATCAGCCGGGTGTGCTCTGTTCCAAACAGCCGTTCAAAAATGGAATGATGATGTGCCACCATCACCAGCAAATCGGTGGGATGGGTGGAAATGAAATCGGTGATGCCTTTTTCCACATCTTCATCCACCATGGTATAAAAGCGGTGTTTCATGCGGTTGAAAGAAACATCGGCTCCCACTTTACCGGCCGCTTCACCGGCTGTCATGAAGGCCTCGTTTTTCTGCACGTGCAGCACCTGCACATCCGCATCAAAATGAGCAGCCAGTTCTTCCAGCACGGCCAGGCTGCCGGCAGCAGGATGCTGTTTGAAATCGGCAGCAAAGCTGATCTGCTTGATGAAACTGAAGCTGGCTTCCTCCGGAATCACCAGTAAAGGGATGGTGGTTTTGCGGATGGCCGAAACCACGCTGCTGCCAAAGATGCTGCTGCTTTTACCGGCTACCTTCATACCCATCACCAGCAGTCCGGCACCCAATTCAGCCGCCAGGTCTTTGATGACGGTGGCTACAAACCCATTGCGTACATATCCATCCACTGGAATATTGAATTTACCGGTTACATATTCTATCTCCCGCTGCAGCATGGCTTCATTTTCCTGCTGCACTTCCTCAAACGACAAAGGGATATAACCAGGCACATCACCGACCGGCACGGGCACATAATACGCATGCACCAAAGTCATATTTGTTTTGAAGGACTGGGCAAGGGCAGCTGCATAATCCATTGCCTTCCGGGATGCTTCCGAAAAGTCAACAGCAACAAAAATGTTTTTCATCGGTTCTGTTTTTATGGAGTGAACAATTTTAGTAGTATTGTATCAGGGCAATACGTTTATAATCGCTGAGCAGGCCATCGGCTGTAAACTCCACGTCGCCGCCATTCTCCAGCACTTTCTGGATCACATCGTCCACCGCATCCTTTATATAAAAAGGATAATCAGTGGGCAACTCTTCTTTATAAATGATCCCGGGCTCAGCTCCCTGCCTGGCTGCATACATAAAATTCTTTTCCACCAGCAGCAGGCGGCAGTTCTTGTGCGTGGCGGCCTGCCATACTTCTTCCATACCCTGTGCCAGCTTCTTTGCTCCGGCTGCTTTTTCCAGCTGGTGCAGCAGGTCGAGCTGTTTTACCCGTTTCCAGTTGCTTACATGCGGCTGCACCACTTTAATGATTTCCGGCTCGGGCAGGTCTTCATAATTTCCCTGGATGTAATCGTTGATGTCGCGTTCGTGTTTGGTCAGTTTTTTATAATGACCCAGCACCCGTTCGGTGCCCATCACAAACACCGGCAGGGGGTATGCTTTCAGCATCAGCGTAAGGGCATCATCCATCTGGTGAAGGAATTTCTCCAGCAATTTTTCCGCCCGCTCATCGGGATCAGAAAAATTGGCCACCCGTTCCGGGGAATCTTTTTCCGGCAGATGCTCCTCTTCGGCCCGGTTGGATTTTACCAGCTTCATCTCCGAACCATTGGAAAGAAACATAACCGCCCTTTTTGCACTCAGCATCAACAGCAGGAATTGCATATCCTGTTTCTTCTGATACACGAGGTCACGTATTTCAAAGGATTCATCCACGATAATTTTTTCTTCCACCGGTATATCAAGGTAAAACACCTTCTCTACCATGGGGGAAAGAAAGATGGCGATGCTTTTCCGGTGTGTATTGTAATTGGCTTCGCTGGCAAGCTGCTTCAGCCGGCTGATCACCGGCAGGGCTTTTTCTGCGGGATAATTCTTCATCAGTTCCTTCTCTATTTTTCCTACAGCCATTTTCAGCCGGTACTCCAGGTCGGATTTGAGGCTGATCTTTGGCCCAAACGGCATAATGATAGAAATGGCCGGCAGGTATTTTACTGCCTGCAGCACGGCTTTTTCGTCGGGGGAGAGTGTCTGTGTCATAATGTGTAAATTGAATAACTAAATGTATCCCCCGAAGCGGAATTTTTCCATAACTCCAATCACAACCGGTTATGATACATCTCATCAGTGCGGACCGGCCATGTGAATAGTTTTACAGGCAAAGAACCGATGCCAACAGCCATTTCAAACAATCCCCGTTTCCGGCACAATGCTGAACTGGCGGCGATCTTCCGCCAGATGGCCGCCTGCTATGCCTACCTGGGTAAAGAAGAACGCTTCCGTACCCGGGCCTATGAAGATGCAGCCAGGGTGCTTGCCAATATGAGCGAGCCGGTGGATGCTTTCGGGGATGATATAAAATCACTGGATGCACTGAAAAGCATAGGTGAAAGCATAGCACATAAGATTGTGGAGTATGAGCACCATGGCCGCATTGCCGCTTTTGAAAACCTGAAGCGGAAGGTTCCGCTAGACCTGCTGGAACTGATGGACGCCGAAGGCATCGGCCCGGCCACCATCAGAAAGCTGCACGATGCATTGCACGTAAATACAAGAAAAGAACTGGCCGCCGCCATCGGACAGGGCAGGCTGCATACTATAAATGGCTTTGCCGCCAGAACGATTGAAAAGCTGGAAGCATTGGTAAAGCCGGATAAAGAAAAGAAACGGATACCGTTGAAGGAAGCTCTCCCGGTTGCCCGGGAAATACTGAAAGGAATAAAGAAAATTCCCCTTGTTGAAAAAGCGGAGATCGCCGGAAGCATCCGCCGCAAAAAAGAAACCATCGGGGATATTGAT
>DMRT01000154.1 GCA_003455235.1 Chitinophagaceae bacterium | reverse complement strand
ACCGGTCCGGCTCATTGTGTTAAATTCAAACAACTAAACAATCGTTATGAAAGCATTGATCTGCCTGCTATGCTTCCTGGTACCGGCGGCTGCCTTCTCCCAATCGAAACTGGGCTATAAGGATATCATCGGGAAAGGATTGACCTATTCATTTACGGGAGGAGACATATTTATTAAGATCAGTTCTGATTCCACGCTCTTCTGGCGGGACGACAGCAAACCAAAAGAAGCGCATGAAAAGACAAAGACCATCCACATCAATGAGTATACCGTGATGACGGCATGGTATGAAGCCGATAAAACCTTTGTAACCCTTCTTTCGGATTTTGATAAAATGACGGTTTCGGGTATGGTGTGCTGGACCGATGGCCGGTTTTATCCCATCGTTGGAACCATCAGGCTGAAAAATAATTAACAGCGGATTCAGCCTGGTTTTCGATAGGCAAGGCTTAGGTTTGTTTACTAAACTCCTTTACACTATAATAAAAAAGCCTGCTACGTGTAGCGGGCTTTTTTATTTTTCCAACCGGGAGATTCCCGGTCAGTAATCGTTACAACTCCACCGGCACCAGTACTTCCTTCTCCCAGGCACTGTATTTCTTTTTTAACTGCTGAAAGCGGGCGGGCTCTTTTTCTTTCTGGTCATTTTTTTCACCCGGGTCCTGGATGAGGTTGAACAAAAATTCTCCTTTCTCCGTTTGAAGGTATTTCCAGTCGCCGTCACGTACGGCTTTGTGTTTTACTTCCTGGAAAAGACGCCAGTACAAAGTGCGGCTTACCGGTTTTTTCTTCCCGGTGCAGATGGGCAGCAGGTTAATGCCATCCAGTGGAAAGGCCGGATCCGGCTTCGCTCCTGCCGCCGCAAGGATGGTAGCCGTCCAGTCCATGGTAACCGCCACCTGCTGCGTGTTGCTGCCGGCCGTAATCACCCCGGGCCAGCGTATAAATGCCGGTTCACGGATCCCTCCTTCCCATAATTCTTCTTTCATTCCGGAATACATGCTCATATCGGAAAATTCTTCACCCCCGTTATCGCTGGTGAAAATGACCAGTGTATTGGCGGCCAGTTTCTCATCGTCTATCGCCTGCATGATCCTGCCCACGGCTTCATCCATGCTTTTTACCATGGCCGCATATTTTTCTTTACTGCCTCCCTTATGCCAGTTCAATGTATCCGGGTAAGGTTTATCGCCCGGCGCCTGCCAGGGCCAGTGCGGAGCGTTGAACATGATGCTCAGGAAGAATGGCTTGCTGTGTTTTTGTTTGATGATTTCAACCGCCTTCTCTCTCCATATATCTGTTACATATCCTTCCCGGGTAATGGCTTTTTCATTTTCATACAGATCAGGACGGCCCCGGGGATTTTTGTGTGACACATAATCGATGCCGCCGGCATTGAAACCAAAGAAATAATCAAAGCCATTTTTATCGGGACTGAACTTTGGATCGAAGCCCAGGTGCCATTTACCTACGAGGAAGGTTTCATACCCATTGTTCCGTAACAGCGTGGCAATGGAAGTATATTCAGGAGTAAGTCCCACCATACTGTCTTTGCGTCCCCACCGCAGGGGCTCCATCAATCCAACCGGTGTACGGGCCGGGTAACGGCCGGTCATGAAGGAAGTGCGGGTGGGTGTGCACAGCGGCGCCCCGGCATAGGCATTCATAAACTTTACTCCCTGCGATGCCAGCTTATCGAGGTGGGGTGTTTGGTAATCGTTGCGGCCATAGCAGCTGAGGTCGGCATAGCCCAGGTCATCTGCCATGATGTAAATGATATTGGGCCTGGCTGTTTGAGATTGTGCCTGCAATACCAGAAGAACAAGGATTACCGGGAAGAAGGAACGTAGCATGGCTTTTTTTAGTAAGGTACATAATCGGGAAAGGAATAGCAATGGGTAGTTTTTATGATCTGGGGGCAAGTGAGGTCAAACCTGAATAACGAACAGATGAACAAGGAACAAGGAATAATGAAGTAAGCACCGTTCCTTGTTCGATATTCGAAAACGTAATGGCGAGGAGACATGACTGGCTGATAAACAATTACGCCGGTGATTCTTCCTGGCAACTGTTAAACCTACGGATATATTTTTGCTTTCAATACCGGCCGTACGCTGTCGGCAATGGCCTGGAAGAGATTCAACGGAACGCCTGCGGCATTGGCTTCGGTTTCGAGGCTGTTAACGGACGTGATGTAGTTCCGCCAGTCGTTGCTGCCGCTGGTGGTATACAACCGGTTGTCATTGGGCATGTCAACCGCCAGTACGATGGCAGTGCTGTTTATCCGTGCCAGGTCATTAATTCCTTTGGGTATGATCAGTATTACTTTCCATACTTTGGAAGGAACGGTTACACGGCCTGCATCGATCGTATTGAACAATGTATTCGATGAATTGTATCCTCCCTGCCCGAAATTACCCATCACGATATAGGCTTCGTTATTGCTGCCAACGAGGCTGCTGCGGATAAAACTTTCCAGCCCTGCCCATGGCCCCTGGTTAAATGTGGGCGCCTGCGGAATCATATTGGTCATCAGGAACGTGGAGGAATTGGCGGCTACCGTGGATGTACGGTCAGCCGATGGACAATTATGTCCCCTGTCGAACCCGCTGCCGGAGTAACTGTAGGATTGCACCTGGTACCATCCGAGCGGCAGGTTGGTATCCGGCCTGAAATCATCCTGCCGGGGGGTGGATCCAAGGTCATCGCTTTGCAGGTGCCCGGCCACCCAAACGGCTGTTCCGCGGCTTTGACTGTAGGCCAGTTTGTAATAGGTATTATCCTTTAAATAATTTTCGGGGAACGATACAGAAGCCAGCGCATTGGTGGGGTTGCCGGGAAGCAGGGGTTCGTTATCACCGGGTACACCGGGGGCAGGAAGGGTAACAAAACTTTTCAGATCGCCATACACCGTACCCGATTGGTTGGTAGCATAGGCCCTTACATAATACAGGGTGCTGGGAGAAAGCCCGGTTATATAACTGGTAAAACTTCCGGTACCTGCGCCATCCACCGTTTTTGAAGCGGTGGCCAGGGTGGGGTTTGCATTGATGTCCCACACCACACCCCTTGCGGTTACAGCTGCTCCCCCATCGCTGCTGACCGTGCCGCCGCTTACGGCATTTACAGAACTGATCGAAGTAATGGTTGCGGTGGTTATGCTGGGCAGGCCGGGAGCCGGAGGCGGAGACAGTTCATCCGTGTTCTTTGAGCAGGAGTACAGGATGGTACAAACTGCAAAAAGTTTTAAATAACGGGATGATCTCATGGATTTCCGGAAGTCATTTTTCCGGTACCATAAAGTTAGTTTAAACAGGGAAATGGTGGGGGAAATATCCCGGGAAACTGAGGTTTTTCTTTTGGTTCGTGAGATGAAACCAAGGCAAAGCGTTTTTCAGCGTAAAGAACCTGTGCCGGTTTGAATAATAAAATTTTTGTGCCTTTTTTAAAATCTCCTTTTTGTGCCGGCACGTTTTACGTTTTAAATTTCGGCACATTTTACGTTGATGCCAGGTGACTGCAGCAAAAAAAAATAAAGCGCACTCACCCATAAACGGCGTACCAATTTTGAACTGTTCAAAATGGTTTATAAGGTTCAGGCCGGCGAAGAATGGGAATTCTTGTTCCGTCCGGCCCGGAATGTCTTTAAAGAAACGAAATTTTGAGTGTATTGTTCCCGCTGGTCGGGAGACCAGGCGGGA
>DMRT01000114.1 GCA_003455235.1 Chitinophagaceae bacterium | reverse complement strand
TCGGTTGCATAATTATCATGAGTATATCCTGAAAACAAGCATGGAAAAAATACCGGCAAGCATTACGTACTTAATAACCGAGCTCAGCCGGCGGTAATCGGCAGCGCTTTGTGCCGCCCGCAGTTTAAAGATGATCCATATCAACGGCAGGATGAGGAGTACAATAGAATAGGCAGCACTCCACCACCAGCCAAACTGCAGCACATATACCTGCACCACGCAGATGATACTGATGAGCACCACCAGCCATACGGCCGCAAATATTTTGCTGGCCGGGATGCCCCACACGATGGGCATGGTGCGGCAACCATAACGGGCATCACCATCCATGTCTTCCATGTCTTTCACCACTTCCCGGATCAGCGAAATGATGAAGGCAAAGCCGGCATACAATACCGAAATCCGGATGAGGCGGTGCACATACACATCAAAATACCCCTGGTTGCAGCCGGCACAATAAATGGTGCGGTAATAACAAAGAAAGGCAACGATGATCACCCAGGCGGTGAGGGCGGAAATAAGCAGGTTGCCGATGAGCAGTTTTTTTTTGAGGCTGATGGAGTACCCGAACAGGAGCATCACGCAGATAAAATTGGAGATACCCAGCCAGAACGTACGGGTGGTGAGATCGATATACACACTGATAAGGATACCGGCCAGCGACAGCAGGATGTGCTGTACAATGGCCCATCGTCTTTTAATGGTTTTATCGATTACGGTGCGTCCGGGTTTATTCACCTGGTCGATGTTGAGATCGAAATAATCATTGATGATATAGCCGGCTGCGGCAATGAATACCGAAGCAATGATCAGCAGCATAAAATGGATCCTGTCGAACTGGAAATAAATGCCCTTGCCGTAAAGCGGTTGTATCAATGAGAAATAAAACAACAGCTGCGTAATGGCGATGAAAGCCAGGTTTTGCCAGCGGACCAGTCTGAAAAAAGCAGCGATTAATTTCATGAGGGATTTATGCTGTGAAAATAAGCATCAAAAATGTAACCTGCGCAATTACTTCGCGGCAACGGTGGTATCCAGGTCCCAGTGGTTGTTCAGCTTCAGTACTTTTTCAATCACATCCCGGGCGCAGCCCTTCCCTCCTTTCACCGGTGAAATATAGAGGCTGATCTGTTTTATTTCAGGCGCGGCGTCTGCCGGGCAGCAGGGCAAGCCGGTGAGTTGCATCGATATATAATCGGGAATATCGTCGCCCATGAACAGTACTTCTTCCCAGTTAAGTCCATGCTGCAAAACGTATCCGGTAAGCTTTTCTTTTTTGTTCTCCACCTTCATGAAACAATCTTTCACCCCCAGTTTGTTCAGCCGCATCTCCACAGCGTCTGAAGTTCCGCCGGAAATAACCAGCACCCGGTACCCTTTTTTGACAGCCAGCTGCAGGGCATACCCGTCGCGGATGTTCATGCTGCGTGCCTGCTGCCCGTCGTTCAGCAGCAGCAGGGTGCCGTCGGTGAGCACGCCATCCACATCAAACACGAATGTTTTAATGGGCTTGAATTTTTCGAGAACGTTCATTTTAATTTGATGATTTGGGAATTTGATGATTGAAAAGCTGCACTCTCATTTTAAAATCAGCACATCATTAAATTTTCAAATTATTTCTGGTTATCCCTCCACTCATATACCCATGAGCTCTGGATCATTTCCAGGTGCCCTTCGTTGCTCTCTTCGGCCTTGCCTGAAAAATTTGGTATCTCCATCACCCATTTGTGCAGGTCGGTAAAACGGATGCGGTATATCTGGCTTTCGCCGAAGTCATTCCCGAAGCGTTCGTACAGCTTCATGGCAATGTCCTCGTAATCGTTCCAGTGAATGGGGGGCTCGAAAGTCATAATGGTTTATTAGTTGATTGGTGAGTTGGTTTATTTGTTAAGCAGTATAAAATGTGATCACTTGCAACTAATCACAGTAAACAGGTAAATCAATAAACTACTTATCTCTTTTGTTCTTATTCGCCCAGGAATTGCGTTTGGTCGGGCAAAGTAACCAAAATTTCTCCACCGCCATCCTGCAGTACACATTGACAACCCAGCCTGGAATTAAGCCGTGGATTTACCGCCCGGTCAATAAAATCCTCCTCCCGGTCGGTAAGCTCTTCCAGGAAATCCTCTCCTTTGTCTACATACAGGTGGCAGGTACTGCAGGCGCAAACGCCGCCGCAGTTATGATGAAGTTCAATATCATTTTTCAGGGCTACTTCCAGCAGCGATTGATCGGGTTCAATACCGGTGAGGGTGATGGGTTCCAGTCCTTTCTGTTCAAATTTGAATGTTATACTGTACATAATCCGCAAATTTCGGGTTGCAAACCTACTTTAATATTACTAATTAAGGAAAATATAGATTTCCGGGAAATCCGTGGGAGTTTGCAGTGTAAAAAGGTTTTACTATTTTACCCTGCTAAATCAATTTACCGCTCAGATGAAAACAAGTTCCTTCCTGCAATACATGTCCATGATACTGCTTGCCTGTATCCTGTTCCCTGCCTGTAAAAACAGTAAAAAGGAACCTGCGGCACCTAAAAAAGACACGCTCATTGTTCCCGTAAAACGAACCGAGAAGACAGACGATAAACCAAGGCCTCCCATTATTAATATCATCGACACCCTGGCACCCAGGCGCATCGTGATCTTTGCCAAAGACAGTGCAAAGACATACGAACGCATCGGCATGAAACTCGGAAAAGTGTACGGTACCAAACTGGCCGAGTCCCTTAAAAAGAATAAGCTCAAAATGACCGGCGCCCCCCTGGCCTGGTACAAAACAACCAAAGCGCCCTATTACTTTGAAGCCGGTATCCAGGTAGATAAAAAGCCCGCCAAAGCAGTAAACAGTGTGCAGGTACGAGAAATGCCTGCAGGCAATGTGGTGGTGGCTCATTTTTATGGCCCCTACGACATGATGTCGCAGGGATATGATGCCATCAGGGAATGGATGAAAGTAAATAAGAAATCTCCGGCAGGCGCTCCTTACGAGATCTATATCACCGATCCCATCGGAAAAGACGGTAAGCCCATTGATCCCTATAAGGTTTTAACAGACATCGTTTTCCCGGTTAAATAATCAACCTTGCACAGCAGCGGGGAAGACATGTATTACTTTGGTTGCATCCGGGCGATGTAAGGCAAAAAAATCATTTCTTTTTCATAATGCTGTCCGTCAGCTTCAGGTAAATGTATTTCAGCTGCGGGTAATTGGTAAGCATGCGCAGGTGCTTGTCCAGCGTAAATATGTCGTTGCGGATGGCAGGTCCCGTTTGCACCGAAGAAGGTGAATGATGTTCCACCCGTGCAGCCGTTTCTTTAATGAGCGGGGCCAGCAGTTTAAAATCGATTTTTTCAGCAGCACAGAATTCTTCGGCCAGCGCATATAAGTGATTGGTAAAATTGCTTACAACCACCGCCGCCACATGAAGTTTCAGCCGTTCGTCATCCGAAGCCTTGCCTACTTTCCCGGACAAGGTCCGGGCAAAGTCTTCAAG
>DMRT01000258.1 GCA_003455235.1 Chitinophagaceae bacterium | reverse complement strand
ATAGAATTCATCCACCGATGCCTTTTCAAACAATGGTGCTTTGGCGGCGATGATCTGTGTTACCCAGCGGCTGTAACGGCTGTAATCGGCCCGGGAACTGTTGGACACAATAAGGTGGGGGCAAAGCTGCAGGGCTTTTTTGGAGGGCATGCCCGAATGAATGCCAAACTTCCTGGCTTCATAGCTGCAGGCGGCCACCACGCCCCGCTCCCTTCCGCCAACGATCACGGGCTTACCTTTCAGGGAAGGGTTATTCAGTATCTCCACCGAAACAAAAAATGAATCCAGGTCGAAATGTGCTATGATGCGTTGGGGAGTGCTCATCATTCAAATCACGTTGAAAAGACAATGCTGTTAAACCGGTACGGTTCCCCTGCAGTGCCTTCATTATTTAAATCGTCAAAACCTTACAGGTTTATATCAGCGGTATATATCCAGCAACCCGTCGGGCAGAGTTACATATACCTTCCGGTTCTTCTTGTCAATCTTATCCAGGCTGTCTTCATGAATGGGTATCAGCGCTTCTTTCCCTTCAAACAACACCGTGCAAAGCACCTGGTGGGGCTGTTCAATCACTTCAATGATTTCGCCGATGATATTATCCTCATCATCGATCATCATAAACCCAAGCAGTGAAACAGTGGGTGATTTTGATGCAAACTTTTTAAAATCATCTTCCGTAAGCCATGCCTCTTTGGGGGTTAGTTTACGGGCGGCTTCCATCACATCCACGCCTTCGAGTTTAATGACTGTTTCATTCTCACTGCGGATTTTTGCCGACTGGATGAAATAGGGAATAAAATTATTCTTCTTCTCTTCAATGAAGATGGCCTCCAGTCCTTTGAAGGATGTTTTGGCGCCGAGGTTATGCTGTAAAACAAGTTCACCTTTTAACCCGGTACTGGCAGCCAGTTTTCCTATTTTGAAGTATTGAGTCATTGAGCATGCAAGATAGTAAGCTAAGAGAAGAAAAGAAAAAGCTGCAAATATGTTCATCTCTTTTTCCTCTTTTGCTCGTTTAAGATTACCGCAAAAAAAAAGTCCCGGCACTAAACCAGGACTTAAAGAATTTTTCAACAGAGGTTTTATTCTTCTGTTTTCGTTTCTTCAGATGGTGCTTCTACTGATTCGGAAGCAGGCGCCTCTGTTTTTGCAGCAACCTTTTTCACAAAGGGTTTGTCGCCGCGACGGTCGGTCCTGGACTTCTTGTGAGAGCTCTGACGTTTTGCAACGTGTGCATCATGCTCACTGGTCCATTTGGTGAACTTTTCCATTGCAGCGGCTTCATCAAATAAGCCAAGGCCAACACCACGAAGTAAATGCTTCAGGTACAACACACCTTTGAAAGACAGGATCCGGCGTACAGTATCGGTGGGTTGAGCACCTTTTTGCAGCCAGTCCAATGCCTTCTGACGATCGATCTGGATAGTAGCCGGAACGGTCAGTGGATTGTACGTACCTAATTTTTGAATGAATTTACCGTCACGTGGGCTTCTGCCATCTGCTACGACGATGAAGTAAAAGGGTCTTTTCTTTGAGCCATGCCTCTGCAGTCTCATTTTTACAGCCATAAATAGAAATTTTTGGTTGTTATAAAATAGGGTTTCTCCTTAAAAAAGGTCAACGAAGATAAAAAGCAACGGCCTAATTGCCAAATATTTAAAATCCACAATCCGGCTGCCATGCCGGTAACCCGGGTTTATAAGATGCTATAAATAAATGCCCGGCCCGGCCGGAACCATCATTTCAGATAGTTCTTCAGGTCGTTCTTTATTTTAGTAAGAACCCGGGTGATCCGGGGGGCTTTAACAAGGGCGGAATAGGTTTCTTTCAGAAAGTCCAGGTGCTCCAGTTCCCCCGCTTTTTTGCTTTGCGACCCGGCCACATCCCATACCCGGGCATAGTTTTCCACGAGGCTGGATTCATTATGCTCCCGGGAGTTGCTTCCTTCCAGCAACCAGAGACAACGGTACGCATCGGCATACCGTACCCGGCGCCAGAATTCGCTCATTTCATTGGCGCCCGGATCGTCTTTCATCAACGAATTAATCTGCTCTTTTAAAGACCGAACTGTGGGGAGTGCATATTTTTTTGCAGTGGTTGATCCCCATTTGTGTTTGCCGGCCAGCACCAGGATGTTCTCAATATCTATCCAGGCGGTAAGCAGGTATACTTTATTAACGCTTACTGCGGAGCGGTAGGCTTGCTGGTAGTACCAGGCAGCTTCCTGCAGCACGCTGGTTTTCTTCCTGGCCTCGGTTGTAATCATGGCCAGTCGTTTATAGGCGCTGCCCAGCAGGGTATAGCGTTCTGCAGTAGAACTTATTTTAACCAGCAGGTGAAGGTCCCTGAGTACATTTTCCATGATGGCGGCCTGTTGCTTACGGTCTTTACCCAATTGCCAGTTCTTCACACAAAGCTTGGCCCTGATGTTACAGTATTTTTCCAGTGTCTTTACTGAAAAATCTGCCTGCTCCATACACAGTAATTTTTCAAAGGAATGCATGGCCGCTTCGTAGTTGTTGCATTCGGCATAGGCCAGGGCTTCTTTTTCGGTGATGCCGGCCGTGCGTATTCCATCGGTGTCCACTTTTTTCCCGATGCGGATAATCTCATCTTCCAGCCACTTAACATTGGCCCATTTTGTATCGGCCCTTTTGATGAGGTTGCCCAGGTCAATCTCGGCCTGTTTGGCAATCAGGTAGGGTTTGTCGGCTCCTGCTTTTTTTATGTCACGCAGTTTAAAGAACGGGTCGCCGTAACATTGATAAGCACCCCAGGTATTGGTATCGGGATACATGCGGAATGTACGCAACCGGGCTTCCCGGATGGCGTCGCCGAAATTTGAGCCTGCCAGCATCTCCTTATAAAACACCCCGGTGAAATACAGGGCGGCGGTATCATCAACGGCCCAGCCGGCAGCAATCACCACTTTTACACCCATGCGTATCAGCTGCGTGCCGATATTGGCCGCCAGCTTATACCGGTTCTTTGTCAGTTCTTCGGCTTCGGCATCCACCCCGCCCAGGAAACAGCAGTTTACAAATACCAGCTCGGGAACCTTGCTCATCTGGCTGATCTCTTTCGGGCTCAGAAATATGCCATTGCCGATGAGCATACCCGAGGCTTTGGGATTCCGTTTATTAAATACGCCATGCCCCGCCAGGTGAATAATTTTGTAATCGTCCCGGAACAGCGCTTTGATGATCTGAGAAGAGGATTTGTTGAAACAGTTATTCGGCATATCGTATCCATATTCATCCAGCAGCGATGCCACCATCCTGGCTTCCCGGAATGCACCGGGCAGTTGTTTTGCAAGCGGGTAGTTGTTCAGGTCGGGGTCGCCGATCACCAGCGCCCGTTTATCAGCTACATCATTTGGTTTTACATTGTAGTCACCCGTTTGCAGTTGCCGTATCATACCGGCATTGCAGCAGATGGGACGGGCATTGTTCACACTGTCCTGCAGCAATTCCCAGGGATAGGATGCGGAGGCCGTATCCACCACCCAAAGGGTATTTGCCTGTTTCTTGATCTCGTCTTTGAAATCGTTGGGGATGAGCAGTTCAAATACTGATTTTGCGATACCGGCATCCCATTTATTGTCAATCGACATTTCCTCCACCATGTTGTTGATGATATCCGGCGAGGTGGGCAGATCACGCTGCTCTTCCCGCGCCCTGCCGGTACCAATGGAAAAGCGAAGCACGGTATCATCATCGTCTTCTTCTTTCTCTTTCATCGCAACCGATATGCGGCTCCACCAGTCGCTCTCCTCTTCCACCGGTATCCGGGTACGGGCGCCGGGCAGTTCCCTGAACTTTTTTTCCGGCAGCCGGATACGGAACGAATTGTCTTCTTCTGTTTCCATCAGGGTGAGTGCATACAGGCATTGCAGGCAGCGGTCGTCGTACAATTCCACAATCTCAATATGCCCGATCGTTTGAATGGAATCATGATCCATGCTTTCAATTTTGGCGTTGGCATTGTGCACACCGTGAATGATGGCACGAACCGAACTTTCGATGGACAGGCCGCCATATCCACCACCGATCAGCAATACCGAAATGCCTGTTTCAGCGGGGAGGTAACCGGCCGAAGCGGTTTTCCGGATCTTGTTTAATTCAAGCATGTAACGCACAGCACCCATTTCCACTGTTTCGGTAAGTTGAAAGGCACTCAATCTTCCCGGTTCACCCAGGCCAATCACCACCGCCCCGCTGAATTCTTCTTTGAAATTCAGGAACACTTCGTTGGTGCCGGTTTTACCGGGATACATGTTGAGCCGGTGACGCTGGCTGAGCTGGTTACCGGTGTAGTTGTCGATCACTTTTTCTGCACTGGTGATGCCGTCGTTAATGAAATGCCCCACCAGGATGGGATACTTGCGGTAAAAAAGATCCCCATTGCTTACTGTAATTTTTATCGGGATGCTTCCCCGCTCACTGCTTGTCTTTTTGGGGCGTATTCCCAGTAGTACATTTTCAAGTCCGGCTTCACCGGCATCGTATGTTTCTTCTTCCACGGCATCAACAATGGCGGCGCCCCTTGACACGGGCCGGTTGCGGTTCAGCAATTCTGTTTTTCCGTTTTTAAGTATTTCTGAAATGCCGTTGAAAATATCCGGTTCATTCGCCAGTGCGCCGTGTGATACGTTTACAAAATACAGTCCCGTTTCCTGGTTCACCTGCGGCGGAATGCCGGTATCCCAGGTAACCGACTGGTCGCCTTCGGAAGTACTTTTGAAAACAATTTTTTCGCCGGGCAGGTTATTATTGATCTCAAAACCACAAATAGTTGCATCGTCTTTACCGGCGATGTACACCACGTTGTTCATATCTACCTGGCTCATCTGCTGCAGTACTTTATCGCGGTAGGCGCCGAAGAACTGCAGGTCTTTTTTATCGGGAATGCTCCAGTCGGATGCAGAAGCATTCCGCATGCTGATCCAGGTATTTTCATCGGCCATATCCCAGGGGTCTTTGGCAATGGGCAGCAGGCCCAGCAACCCGGGATATTTCCGGAACATATCCAGCAGTTCCTTCTTGGTATGCACCAGGTCGATCTTACTGAGCTGGTTGATGATGGAATCTCTTCCCGCCAGCACATAGGGTATGCGGAATGAACCCCCGAGCGGCGCCCCCAGGAATAACAATTTAAAGTCTTTAGACGCATTCAGTTTTTTCCAGGTAGCCGGGTGATTCAGGATGAAATCACGGGTAACCACGCCCCCCATGGAATGACCGACGATTTTGATGGGCACTTTCAGTTTCAGGTAATTTTCCACCGCGGCATTAAGCTGTGCCGCTGCATCGGCAAGCGGCAGGCGCCAGTCGAATGGAAATGTAACCACATCGTATTTTTCTTTTTCCCGTAAATGATCCACCAGTTTTTTATACGAGGTTTTAATCAGGGAAGTGGCTTTAATATTCTGTTTGGCTATATCCAGCCTGGACAGTTCGCCGGCGAGGAAGCGGAAATAGTTGATCCATATTTTATTTCCGTCTTTTTCCAGGTTGGATCCCATGATGCCCGGCAACAGGATCACAATGGCTTTCCTGCCATCTACTTTATCGCTGAACACTTCACCTCCATCCAGTTTCAGCAGGGCATTGCGGTTGAGTGTTGCTTCCACCGATTGCTCATAACTGCTGAAGTTGGGTATGGAAGCCGTGGTGGCCCGGATGGCATAGAGTAATGCATCCTGTGTTTTTTTATTCTTGAAATAATGTACATGATCCACTTCGGCACCTTCATCAAAAAAATACTGGATGGGGATGTTGCGCCTGCTTCCGCAGTACATCGACTTTGTATCCACCACCAGGTCGTTATCACGCAGGTAAAATAATTTACTGGCAATCACGAGCAGTGCTTTCAGGTTCAGCTTCATGCCGCAGTTGCCCGAGATCACGGCCAGCGAACCATTGATGCTGGTGCCGGGGTTATTGAGTACTTTCAGGAATGCCGAATCAGGATTCATTGCTTCCAGTCCCGGCAATTCGCCCGGGTCATTTTTCACGTTTACGGCAGCTGCCAGCAGGTCCCTGAATTCGGCGGCTATTAATTTCCCGGCAGGCCCCAGCGAAAGGCCCAGCAGGTTCATGCTGATGTTGAGGAAATGATCAAGCCGCGTTGACAGTATGGTGGTACCATAGGCCGGGCAGGCTACCCGGATGAATTTTTCGATGATGATCTTTTTGGATGAAACGATCTTCTGCAGTTTTGCAATACCGGCCATATCATCTGTTCGCTGCGTTTTTGCCAGGTAGTCCATTTCCAGTTTGGTAAAGCCGGGGTTGTCGTTGCAGAAACGGGCCAGCACATCGCCCACCAATCCGCCACGGGAATGTGTAATGATGTGAAGGGTACACTTCGAAGGCAATTCGTTCAGCAGGTCAATCACGTTCTGAATCGGGCTCTTGGTCATGCTTTCATGCTGAAGTCCCAGGATATTAACTCCATAAGTGCTCTGCATATAACGCCAGAGTTCAGATCCCTGTATCTCTGCAAAGGATCCGGCGGTGGATGAATTGGTTCCGTGTATGAACAGAAGATAGGGTTTGTCGGATGCTTTTACATTGGCTTTGCTCAGGCTGAAATCGGGATGCACCTGGTACAGGCCCACCAGGTTGTTCAGCACTTTCTTTTCCAGGTTGGCAGCTATGTCTTTTACTTTGGAAGTGACTGCCTTTTTGGAGAACACGTTCAGCACTTTCAGGGCCACGTCGCCCAGCAATCCCCGGCTGGCGTCATCAGTATGCAGGTACATCGGCACTTCAAAGGTTTCGTTGGCCGCCCGCTTCTGTTTGGAAGAAGCCGGAAAAAGATCGTACAGGATACCGGGGTCGCCCGTCCAGGTGGTTTCATCTTCGAACACAAACTCGAGCATGTCGTCTTTTTCAAACTTCAGCTCATGTTGCTGTGAAATGCTTCTTGCCGAACTGAACTGGTAAGAACCTTTCAGCTCAAGCTTGCTTTGTTTGGCCAGTTCTTTTTCCTGGTCGCTCAGCTGTTCTCTTTTAAAACCACGGATGATTACTTTGCCCATAAAAATATTGTTTGATGGCTGCACCCGGCAACCGGTACATCAATTACAGCGCAGGGCTGTGTTGGAAAAATGAGAGTGAGATTTCTGATGAATGAACAGCAGTCGTAGCAGGAATCCCTGGGGAAGGCTGGCTATTACCTAACCCTAAAGTAAGCTTATAATTCAGGAAGACAAAGGGACGTGGAAAACTACCCATCAAGAAGGAACCCGTTGCCGGGTAATGCCTCGATACGGAAACATACTGACGGTATCTTACCGTTTCCCCATCATGCCGGGCATGCGGCCCATCGGCATTTTGTTCATCATCTTCATCATGCCCTTCATCTGTTCGAATTGCTTGAGGAAGGCATTGAGTTCGGCAATGTCTTTGCCGGCACCTTTGGCAATGCGTGCTTTGCGGCCGGGGTTGATGATGTCGGGATTGCGGCGTTCCTGCAGGGTCATGGAGTTGATCATGGCTTCGATGCCTTTGAATGAATCGTCGTTCACGTCGAGGTCTTTAATCTGTTTGCCCACACCGGGTATCATGCCCATCAGGTCTTTCAGGTTGCCCATTTTTTTGATCTGCTGGAGCTGGGTTTTAAAATCTTCAAAGTCAAACTGGTTCTTCCGGATCTTCTTTTCCAGTTTCCTGGCTTCGGCCTCATCAAATTGCTCCTGTGCCTTCTCCACCAGGCTCACAATATCACCCATGCCGAGGATACGCTGTGCCATCCGTTCGGGGTAGAATACATCCAGGGTATCCATTTTTTCACCACTGCTGGCAAACTTGATGGGTTTGTTGACCGTGTACTTGATGGAAAGCGCCGCACCACCTCTTGTATCACCATCCAGTTTGGTCAATACCACGCCGCTGAAATCAAGGCGTTCATTAAAGGCCGCGGCTGTATTCACGGCGTCCTGGCCGGTCATGCTGTCCACCACAAATAATATCTCCTGTGGATTGATGGCCGCTTTGATATTGGCCACTTCGGTCATCATCACTTCATCCACGGCCAGGCGGCCGGCGGTATCGATGATGATCACATTTTTATTTTTCGATCTTGCTTCTTTGATCGCATTCTGTGCAATAGAAACAGCATCTTTATTTTCCCGTTCGCTGTACACCGCCACGTCGATTTGTCCGCCCAGCACTTCGAGCTGGTCGATCGCTGCAGGACGATAGATATCGGCAGCTACCAGCAGGGGAGATTTGCCTTTCTTTGTTTTGAGGTAATTGGCCAGCTTGCCGCTGAAGGTGGTTTTACCGCTACCCTGCAGGCCCGCCACTAAAATGATGGCCGGGTTGCCATTTACGTTGAACTCACTTTCAGTGCCGCCCATCAGTTCGGTCAGCTCGTCCTGTACAATCTTCACCATTTGCTGGCCCGGACTAACCGCATTCAGCACTTTTTCGCCGAGGGCTTTTTCCTTGATCTTATCGGTGAATTCCTTGGCAATTTTATAGTTCACGTCGGCATCCACCAGGGCACGGCGGATGTCTTTAACGGTATTGGCAATATTGAGCTCGTTGATCCTGGCCTGGCCTTTAATATTCTTAAACGCCGCTTCTAATTTTTCACTTAACGAATTAAACATATTTCACTTGATTTTTCGAGGCTGCAAAAATAAGCAAATAGAGCCTGCCGGCAATACGGAAATAGCCCTTCAAAATGATAGATTTGCAGTCCATGCACCTCATTCAAACTCCCGGGTATAAGATCATTTCCGGCTGGCTGGCCCAAAACCAGCGGAAACCTTTTGCATTCCAGGAGCAGGCATGGCAGCACATCCATGATCAGGAGAGCGGACTGGTGAATGCCCCCACCGGTTGCGGAAAAACCTATTCGGTTTTTCTTGGTTCATTAATACAGTTCATCAACCGGCATCTAACAGATTTTCAAAATAAAAAGAATAACGGGTTACAGCTTTTGTGGATCACACCCCTGCGTGCACTGGCGAAAGACATTGCCCGGGCGATGCAGGAAGCGATCACAGAATTAGGAATGAGTTGGCAGGTGGGAATCCGCAACGGTGATACAGAAGTAAAGGAACGGGAACGGCAGAAGCGCAATATGCCGGAAGTACTTATTATCACGCCGGAGAGCCTGCATTTG
>DMRT01000240.1 GCA_003455235.1 Chitinophagaceae bacterium | reverse complement strand
CCTGTCATGGCAATGGCAATGAACATACCGCCCAGGATATGTTTGAGTGCAAAGGCCCCGGCTTTCACATCCCAGTTAAAGAGCTTGGTGTATCCTTTATCGCCCATCATGGATAAAGCCCCTGAAAAATCGGTGCCCAGCGATTTGATGATGGCAATGATGCACACCACCAGCCCCACCAGCATGCCCGTGGTTTGCAGTGTGTCGGTATAAATAATCGTTTTCACACCTCCTTCAAATGTGTACAGCAAAATTAGTAACAGGATAACGAGTGCGGTGGCCACAAAGGGAATACCCAGTTTATTGAAGATGAATATCTGCAGTACGCTGATCACGAGGTAAAGCCTGGCCGTGGCGCCCACGGTTCGTGACAGGATAAAAAAGAAAGCGCCTGCCTTGTGTGCATTCACCCCGAAACGTTTTTCAAGATAGGTGTAAATGCTCGTCAGGTTCATCCGGTAATACAGCGGTATCAGTACAAAGGCAATGACCATATACCCGAACAGGTAACCAATCACCACCTGGAAATACTGGAAACCGCCTGACCCCACCGTTCCCGGCACGCTCACGAATGTAACACCGCTGAGCGATGTACCGATCATGCCGAATGCCACCAGCATCCAGTTGCTGTTGCGGTTGCCGATGAAAAACGATTCGTTATTGGAATTCCGGGAAGTGAAATAGGCCACCACCAGCAGCAACATAAAATAACCAATAACAAATGAGAACAACAGGATGGGCGACATAGGCAACCGTTTACGTAAAAATAAAATTCAATTTAGAGAAAATATCGTGTCTTTGCGGGAATTAACCGATAAAGTTTATGCAGGTACATGCACTCGCTGTTTTTTGCGGCTCCAAAAAAGGCAATGATCCCTTGTTTGAAAAACAGGCGGTTGATCTTGGTCATTTGCTTGCCGACCGGAATATCACCCTGATTTATGGCGGTGGCAGTGTGGGGCTGATGGGTATTACTTCCAATGCCGTACTGGAGAAAGGCGGAAAAGTAATTGGCATCATTCCCTCTATTTTAAAAGACCGGGAAGTGCATCACGAAGGCATCACCGAACTGATTGTGGTGGATAATATGCACACCCGTAAAAAAATGCTGTACGAAAAATGTGATGCGGCCATCATCTTACCCGGAGGGTTCGGCACCATGGACGAGTTTTTTGAGATGCTTACCTGGAACCAGTTAAGTATTCATGATAAAAAAATATTCATTCTTAACACCAATGGCTTTTACGATTACCTGCTTGCGCTGACAGGAAAGATGCAGCAGGAAGGGTTCCTGTACGATAGGCCTGGTGACAGGCTGCTGGTGATCCATTCGCCGGAGGAACTGGTTGCCCACCTTGGTTGATTATCTCCTTCTTCTGCCCCCGCCCTGGAAAAGGGCAATATTATAGCCTGCCCGTATGATGGGAACAGCCCTTCCCAATCCATCCACATAGGGAGAATTCCGGTCGCGGATAAGGTCCCAGGATACGGATATGTAATAAAAACTCTTATTGTACTCATCACGTCCGCCTGCATAGCCGGCACCCACCAGAAAACTATTGGCATCCACCCGGTCTGTGACAGGAAGATAACCCGAGTTATTGGCAGGAATGTATTTTGCTTTTACAAAATTGTGTTCAAACTGCGCCTGGGCAAACACAAAGCGGAAGGGATATACCCGTACAAAGGCACCGGGGCCATAAATGGTTTGACGAACCTTATCGCCATAGACATAATAATCCCGCTGCGATGTATAATTGAAATTAAAGGAAGCTGCCACATCCAGGTATTTGTTGATGCTGTACCCCACGTAAGGACTTACGCCGAGTGCCGTATACACATTACTGAATCCAAGGGTGATATCTCCGCCTACAAACAGGTTTTCTTTTTTAAATCCCCCCTTCTTTTCTTCCCCCTCTTCCTGGGCAAAAGAAATAACCGAAACGGCGAGGAGCAACATGGCTAATACTGTTTTTTTCATTTTCGTGGTTTTCTGTATGGTAAAGATTCTCTGGTATTGATGAGGAATCATCAATCGAATATCTTACCGCTGTTTAAAATATTATTCGGGTCGAATGTTTTTTTAATCCCCTTCATCAGCTTCATCTGTACCTCATCAAATACAATATCCATGTATTCCTTCTGGATGAGCCCGATGCCGTGTTCGCCGCTGATGGTGCCACCCAGTTTTTTCACCAGTTCAAACAGGGCCCGTAGTGCAGGGATCACCTCCGGGTTGTTCAGGCTGTAAATGCTTCCTTCTTTTTTAATGCGGATGTGAAGGTTTCCATCGCCGGCATGGCCATAGCATACCACGTCAAAATTATATTCTTTTCCCAGCTGCTTTACTCCCCGTATCAATGCCGGCAGTTCTGCCCTGGGCACCACCGTATCTTCTTCAATGGTATAACCATTGATCTTCACGGCTTCTGCCACACGCCTGCGGAGTTTCCACAATTCTGCTTTTTGCTGGGCATCATCGGCAAAGAACACATCACCGCAGTCGTATTTTGTAAGCAACTCCGAGATGGCTTCCATTTCACTCATCAGTGTGTCGATGTGATTGCCATCCACTTCAATGATCAGGTGTGCTTCCATTTCATCGGTTACGGGCACCACGGCACTATCCACAAATTTGCTTACGATCTTAAGTGCATTGATCTCCACCAGTTCCATGGCACTGGGTGTAAACCCGGCCCGGAAGATGGCGCTTACCGCTTCGCCGGCTTTTTCCAGTGAGTTAAACGGAACCAGCATCAGCAGGTCGTACTTTGGAAAAGGCAGCAGTTTTAAAACGATCTTGGTTACAATGCCTAAAGTTCCTTCACTCCCCACGATCAGTTGTGTTAAATTATAACCCGTGGAATTTTTTAACACATTGGCGCCGGTCCAGATGATGTCGCCGGTTGGCAATACCACTTCCAGGTTAAGTACATAATCTTTCACCACACCATACTTTACCGCTTTGGGTCCGCCGCTGTTTTCTGCTATGTTTCCGCCGATGAAACAACTTCCCCGGCTGCTTGGGTCAGGCGGATAGAACAATCCTTTTTCTTTTACCGCATTCTGTAGCACTTCTGTGATCACACCGGGTTCGGTGGTTACCTGCAGGTTGCGTTCATCAATGTCCAGGATTGAATTCATCCGTTCGGTGGAAAGCAATACACCGCCAAACTGTGGCAGGGCACCGCCACTAAGCCCGGTGCCTGCTCCCCGTGGAGTAACAGGGATGTGCTGTTCATTGCAGATCTTCATGATTGCACTCACCTCCCCCACGGTCCGGGGTTTGATCACCAGCCCGGGAAGAAAATGGAGATTCTCTGTTTCATCATGCGCATAGTTGTTCAGGCTTTCGGCATCGGCAAAAACAAATCCGTCGCCAACAATTTTTTTAAACGATCCGATATACTGCAAGGCCCGGTCGGCTGTTGCTGTTGCATCTGCCATGTAACAATATTTGTGTAAAAATCGTATAAAATGACGAGTTGATAAAATGATGTTGTCTGCAACCAATGCCTGCCCTGAATTACACAGACCCCTGGTATGATAGAAAATAAAGCTGAACCTCTGTAAAACCGATGTTTTCAGCTGCGGTATATGGTTCATGTTTGAAAATGACTATTTCCAGGGACTGGGTGCGCAGGTTTGAAATTGTTAAATTTTCTTAACGCATTGCAGGTTTAATAAGGGACATTTATATTTGTTACGAATTTATTCGTATTTATTCTTAACTACTAAAAAGTAAAAGCCATGAAACAGTTCATTTTGAAAAACAAAAAAGCAGTGGG
>DMRT01000206.1 GCA_003455235.1 Chitinophagaceae bacterium | reverse complement strand
GTGGACTGGCTGGCGGTAAAGCAGCAGTTCTTTGTTTCTGCACTGGCAGCAAAAAATAAAATTCAAAATGCCATCGTTAAGTGGAGCCTCCCGTCAGATTCCCTGCAGATAGTGGCACAAACATCGGCCAGTTGCAGAATTTCTATCGGGGGCGGTGCGGTAGCCGCCATCCCGCTCCAGTTGTATTACGGCCCCAGCGATTATACCATACTCAGTAAAAGCAACAACAAGATGGAAAATATTGTGCCCTATGGAAGCGGAATTTTTGCTTTTGTAAAGTACATCAACCGCCACTTCCTGTTGCCTATATTTGATTTCTTCAGAAGCAATATTGCCAGTATGGGCATAGTGATTTTGCTGCTTACACTGGTGATCAGGCTGATTACGTCACCTATTTTATACAAGAGTTATCTCAGCGGGGCGAAAATGAAGGCATTGAAACCTGAGATTGATGTACTGAAGGCTAAGTTCACCGATAAAAATGGAAGCCTGGATCAGCAGGCATTCGGGATGGAACAGATGAAGTTGTGGAAATCGGCAGGTGTAAGCCCGCTTGGAGGCTGCTTGCCGGCTTTACTACAGATTCCGATATTCATGTCGTTGTATTACTTCTTCCAGTCGAATATTTCATTAAGAGGACAAAGCTTTCTGTGGGCAAAGGATCTTGCCGCCTATGATTCCATAGCCACGCTTCCTTTTTCTATTCCCTTTTATGGTGATCATGTGAGTTTGTTTACAATTACCGCTACGGTAACCAGCCTGATCATTTCCATTTACAGCATGAGCAGCATGCAGGACAATACCAATCCTGTAATGAAATACATGCCGTACATATTCCCCATTTTACTCCTGGGCGTTTTCAATAATCTTCCTTCCGCATTAACCTGGTATTATACGGTGTCGAACACCATTACCCTGATATTGCAGATTGTTATTCAGAAATACATCATCAATCATGAAAAGATACTGGCCCAGATAGACGAGAACAGGAAAAAGCCGGTTAAGCAGAGTAAATTCCAGGAAAGGCTGGCGGCCATGCAGGAGAGTAATAAAAAACTCCAGGAGCTTAAAAAGAAAAGCGGCAAATAGGAGAGGGTTAGTTAATGTTTTGTTAGCAACCCGTTTCAGGAAAATGCCCGTTTTCTGCAATCATTAAATGTTGGCATGGGATTTTATTATCTTTAAGAAACAAATGAATAACATGGCAACCGTTTACAAACTTGCATTTTCAGCTTGTCTTTTTATATCTGCCCTCCAAGTTTCTGCACAGAAAGTATTTTCCGAAGGCACCATTGTTTACGATGTAAGCATCCAGTCCGGTAACGGAATGCAAGGCGGGCTTGGCAACGCCAGTAATACTGTTTTTTTAAAGGGGAACAGCAGCCGGACTGATATGGTAAGTCCGCTTGGGAAAGAGACAACTATTTTCAATTCAAAATCAGACAATGCTGTTATATTGAAGGAATTCAGTGGGCAAAAACTGATGATCACACTTACAAAAGAAAACTGGAAAACAAAGGCCAAGCAAAACAGCGGACTGAAATTTGAATTGCTCAATGAATCTAAAACGATTGCCGGTTACAATACCCGTAAAGCAATAGCCAATACCGCAGACGGGAAATCAATTGTAGTATATTATACGCCTGACCTGGTGGTTGCCAATAAAGAGTACGATGCCACGTTTGCCAATTTACCCGGGCTGCCGGTTGAATACGAAATTGAGTCCGGAAAAACAAAGTTCAGGTATACACTGTCTAAGATATCTTACGAACCTGTACTGGTTTCTCAATTTGATTTCCCTACATCCGGTTACAGGATAATGACCTACGAGGAAAATCAACAATTAAAGAAAGGAAACTGATAAAACCGGCAGAAAGATTAGTGAGGCTTGATAATGAGTTTCATTCCGGTATATCCCTGGCTCATTTCAGGAACAGCTATAACCTGTTTGTGAGGAATGATGTAAACAGTATTTCCCTTTTTATAGGTAAGCAGGGTATTATTCAGGATGGTTTTACCATCGGTTTGCTGACCCGCCAGCAAACTTCCGGTATATTTTAAGCCAGACTTTAAGTTAACTGAAATGGAATTCCGTAATGAGCCCGAAGTTGCGATATTCAGCGAAACGTTTGCTTTGCTCTTTTTCCCAATGCCCCTGTCAGCCAAAGCAGTGAACGCTATACTGCTGAGTATAGCTATTCCGAGTATCATTTTGGCATTTGAAGTCATTGGCAATTACTTTATCTGGAACAAATATATTGAAATTTATCTGCTAAAACCATACCATTCATCAAATCTTTTTGCACAGTTTTAACGATTTTGGGCAAAAAAGGTTACTAAAACTTGCCTTTTTCTTCAAAAGTTCCTAATTTACAATAACCTATAACCCATGAGTAAATATCCTTACCGTCAAAACCGGGAAGAAATCAAAGCCCTCCTTCAGCAGTTTGACAACCTCAAAACCGGGAAATCCAATTCATTTCTTGAGGAGGAATCTTTCGAACGTATTATTGATTATTTTGATGAAAAAGAGCAGTTGACTACAGCCCTGGAAGCAGCGGAGTATGGCATTGAACAATACCCATATTCATCTATGCTTTTGCTGAAAAAAGCTGATCTCCTCATTGCCCTTAAACAATACAAAGAAGCCCTGTTTATACTGGACCACGCGGAGACGCTGGATAGTAAAGATGCCAACCTCTATATCTTAAAAACAGATGCCTACCTGGCGCTTGATCTTCAGCAAAAAGCGGCTTCTGTACTCGAAGCGGCCATTGAAGATTTTGAAGGAGAAGAAAAAGTAGACTTGCTGTTTGAACTGGCTGATGTATATGATGACTATGAAAATTTCGACAAGGTATTTGACTGCCTGAAAATGATTCTGGAACAGGAGCCCACCAATGAAGAAGCGCTTTATAAAATCTGTTTCTGGACAGATTTTACCGGTCGGAATGAAGAGGGTATACGCCTTCACCAGCGGATAATTGAGGATTTCCCTTTTAATGAACTGGCCTGGTTTAACCTGGCGGCTGCTTACCAGGGCCTTAAATTATACGAAAAAGCAATTGATGCATACCAGTATGCAGTGGCAATTGATGAAAAATTTGATTATGCATTCCGCAACATGGGCGATGCGTATATCCGGTTGAGGAAATATAAAGACGCGGTGGAAGTTCTGGAAAAAGTACTTGAGCTTGCAAGACCCGAAGATGTGATTTATGAAGCGATCGGTCATTGCCATGATAAAATGGGAAATTTTGCTCAGGCCAGGTTTAATTACCGTAAGGCAAGTCACCTGAATAACAGCGATAGCCAGTTGAATTACAAAATTGCCTGCACCTACATGAATGAAGGGCAATGGGAGAGCGCCATCAAAAATCTGGAAGTTGCCCTGCGGATACACCGGATGCAGCCTGAGTATAATCTTGCCATGGGCCAGTGTTACGTGGAGCTGAATAAACTGGAAGATGCCATAACCTGTTTTGGCAATGTGGTACGGGTAAGGCCAAAGAACATCAACGGCTGGGTGGAATTACTGAAATGCCTTTACAAAGCAGAGATGTTCGAAGAAGCGCTGGAGTACGCCGGGTTTGCTTTTGAGCAAACAGACGGCAAGCCAATATTCCTGTTTTATAAAAGTGCATTTTTGTTCACCCTGGGCAAATCAAAGGAAGCCATGCTGCAACTTGAATCGGGGATGAACAAAAACCCGAAGCTTATTAAGAAATTTATTGAAATAAACCCGTCACTGCTGCAGGTTCAGCAGGTGGTGGATATCGTGGCACGCTACAAAAAAAGGAAATCCCTTTAACTTCCGCTTCCTGTTCCCCTTCTTAACAAATATGGGGTTATCTTTGCAGCCCTTAAACGACTGATCATGAATTTTAACCTTACACAGATTCCTGAACGGAATAAGAAACCCCGGAAGCATGGCATCACCATGGTGATGGACAAGGGCCTCAGTCCCGAAGAAGTAAGAAATTTTATGAATGCCACTCACCCGCATGTGGATGTGGTGAAGCTGGGATTCGGGACATCCTATGTTACCCCCAACCTGAAGGAAAAACTGGAAGTATACCGGTCGTTCGGTATGCCTATCTATTTCGGCGGAACACTGTTTGAAGCATTCCTGATCCGCAACCAGTTCGAAGATTATATACATGTTTGTAAAGAGTTTGGCGTAAGCTATATGGAAGTGAGTGATGGATCCATCAATATTCCGCATGCCGAAAAATGCGGCTACATTGAAAAACTGTCAAAACTCGGTGTTGTGTTAAGTGAAGTGGGAAGCAAGGATGCCGCACATATTATTCCCCCTTATAAATGGATCGAACTGATGCGTGCAGAACTGGAAGCCGGTTCATCGTATGTGATCGCCGAAGCGAGGGAGGCAGGCAATGTGGGTATTTACCGGGGCACCGGTGAAGTAAGAGAAGGACTGGTACAGGAAATACTTACCCAGATACCC
>DMRT01000047.1 GCA_003455235.1 Chitinophagaceae bacterium | reverse complement strand
TGCTTTCAGGCCGGGGGTTTTATCGAGGTTGTAATAACCGCACAGGCCGTTCTCGTTCAGCAGCAGGTACACCTGCTTACAACCGGTGCAGCAGAAATGTTTATCCGCTTCCACCACCGCCGTTTGGCCGCATTCATCACCGCAGTGATAACAGGGAACCGGTATGTGAGCTGCTTTACTGATGGTTTTTGTTTTGTGTTAAAAAAAGCCGCCGCATAAGAATATGCAGCGGGTAAAATAAACAGAAACTACTGTACACTTTTGGTTGAACTGAGGTTCAGCCCCGAAAATTTATCGGCAGGACCATCAGCTGAAGCGCTGTGTTATACCCCTTGTCCTGCCCGCAATTTCTTGATAACTGTATTAGCCAATGATTACAGTACAAAAGTGCAGCTCCGCAAGGATTCATAAAATGACAGGCATCAAAATGAATCATGACGTTCGTCATGAAAAAGAAGGATGGATCAGCCCCTTTCGAATAACCATTTAAAGGGTTTCACCGGTTTTTCGGGGCGCAGGTTGAATTTTTTAATGGTATTGGCCTGGATATAGCTTACCGCCTCGTCCACACTGTCGGTGAAAAAGAACAGCTTCATGTCTTCCGGAGAAATGGTTCCTTCCTGTTTCATCAGGTCGATGTGGGCGATGATGTGTTTATAAAATTCCTTGTCCATGATCACCACAGGAAATTCGCTGATCTTGCGTGTTTGTATGAGGGTGATGGCTTCAAAGTACTCATCGAGTGTTCCGAACCCGCCGGGGAAAACAACAAAGGCGTAGGAATATTTTGACAGTAATGTTTTGCGGATGAAAAAGTAACGGATGCTTACCCATTTGTCCATATAGGGATTGGGTTTCTGTTCGTGGGGCAGTTCAATATTGCAGCCTACGCTCCTTCCACCGGCTTCCCGGGCGCCTCGGTTGGCAGCTTCCATGATCCCCGGGCCGCCGCCGGTCATGATCGTAAACCCGAGCCGGGCTATTTTTGCAGAAAGTTCCCGGGCGGTTTCATAATCGGGATGACCTTCACCAAAACGGGCCGATCCGAATACCGTTACACAGGGACCCACAAAATGCAGGGCACGCAATCCCTTTATAAATTCAGACAGTACGGTTACCACAAATTTCAACTCTTTCCAACGGCTCTGCGGCCCTTCCAAAAACCGGATCTCTGTTTTAGACATAGGTAAGTTTTATGACAAGTCAAACTTAGCCAATTTAAAAAGAAACGAACGGTTAAAGTTTATGCCACCTGCTTCTTACAAACCAGTACTTCGCCATGATGAACCAGCAAGGACTTGATGGAATTGGCAATGATACAATGCTTGTAAGTTTTCAACAAGGTTTCATTTGCCAATGTAAAATCAGCTTCTGTTTCCACAAATATTTTGGGGAACAGGTCGATGGTGGTGAATTCCAAATGACCCTCGTACAGTTTTACCTGCCCGATACTGCTGCATTCAAAGTTGCATACCTGCAGGCGCTTTTTTTCAGCAATGGCCAGGAAGGTGGTCATCAGGCAGCTGCACAACGAACTTAAGAAAAGGTGTTCGGGGCTCCATTTGTCGGGAACACCGCCGGCAAATTCCGGGGGGGTGGCCACTTCAATGGTGCCCGTAACGTCTTTAGCCGAAAGTGTGCCGATCCTTCCTTCTTTATGATTCAGCTGTACTTCAAAGTAATATTGATGTTCATCCGTTTTAGAGATCATGGCCGTAGATTTATTTATGTGATATAAAAATGGGCATCCGGATATCGTGAATCACCCGGTTGGCCAGGCTTTTCTTAAACAGCTGTGAAAACAGGGAACGGGCATAAGCGCCCATCACCACGTAACCCGGCTGCTGTTTCCTGACCCAGTTGGAAAAATCGGTGCGGTTTACCAGTGGCAGGGAAAGAATTTTCAGATTCGGGTAATGCCTCGCCACCAGTTCGGCAATCATGCTGTACTCGGGCAGATCTTCCCGGTCGCCGATGGCAGACAGCAGGATGGTTTCATTAACCGCAAGTTCGGGAAACACATATGCAAACTGCTTGATGGCAAATACGGAAGATTCACTTCCATCGTACATCAGGATGTTCTGCACGGGTTCGCGGTAGTTTTCCGGCACCAGCATCACCGGGCATTCTGCTTTCTTCAGCACTTCTTCCAGGTAAAAATTGGGTTGTTCTTTCTGAACATTTTCATAAAAGAGCTCGCTGCTTACGAGCAACAGGTCGGCAAAACGGGTTTCTTCAATCAGGGATGAAATGGCCATCATGTCGGTATCCTTGTGCACCCGGTATTCGATCCCTTCGGCGGCACAGTGTTCTTCAAACACCTGTATGTTGGTGTTTATGATGGCATCATCCTCCCCCTTCATCATCCATTCGGGCATCAGGGCCACCCCTTCCATGCCTGTAAAAGCCAGTACTTTTGAATAATCCACGGGACTGAGAAAGATGCCCGCCAGCAATACCCTGTTGCGTTCATTGATGCTCTTCACAAAATTGAATGCGCCTTCGGGAAAATGCTTTCCATCCAGCGCTATTATTATCTTTTTCATCGTGAATGGTTTTATTCCTTAACAAATCTATTGGTGATCTGTACCAAAATTACTGATGCCCGGGGGCCGCAAAAATGATCCTTGTCATATAAGCCGGCAGGCAATTCCGGCATGGCATTCAGCCTGCCGGGTTATTTTTTTCTGCCTGATTTTTGATTTGTGATTGAGGTCATAAATAATCCGTTACTGATCGGTTAGGTTTACACAAAATTTTCTTAAAAGAAAAATCATTTTGTATGAAAAGTAAATTGATCACCGCTGCTTCCATAACCTTCATGCTGTTTACTGCCTGCAATTCGGGCGAAACAACATCCAATACTGCCGCGGCAGCGTCCACCGACAATCCGCCTGCCACCGGCCAATCAGGAGTAAAAGATGATCTG
>DMRT01000275.1 GCA_003455235.1 Chitinophagaceae bacterium | reverse complement strand
AAATTGAAACCATTTGTGAAGCGTTGAACCTGAAAGTGGTTTACAAAACAAGGGTGGCCTGCCCCTTCCTGTATCACAGCCAGGAAGAAGGATTGCAAAGCTTCCTGGGTACGGGCCCGGCCGCTGCTGCCATGAATTATGCCAGTGAAAAACTGATACAGAATACCATTGCCGGTGCGTTGCAGCCCTACCTGTTAACCGAAGAGTTGTACCACCTGCAAAACAGTTTCCTGCTTTTTATAGTGGAGAAATAAAACGTCTGCTGTCATTCGGTTACCCCGGTCCATGGACCGGGGTTTATTTTTATCGGGGGAAGTTTATACCGGTTTGGGGTCGATCCACAGGTGGCGGTATGATTCATCCCATTCGTACTTGAACCGTTTATGGCTCCACAGGTACATATCGGGTTGTGACCGGATGGCGGCTTCAATAAAATCGCGGTACATAATCGTAAGTTCCCCGGGCTTTAATAAAGAAGCATCACGGCAGGCAAGGGTTACCTGGGTATCGTATTTGCCCCGGCCTGTTTTGAATGCCTTGCCAAACACCACCGGGCACTTTTTCAGGATGGCATTTTTTTCCGGCCCGGTAACAAACGGGGTGGGCTTATTGAAAAAGTAAAGCCAGTTGCTGGAACCTGCACTTGCCGGTTTCTGATCGGCCACCAGGGCCAGGCAATGTGTTTTTCGTGCCCATGCAACAAATGATCGTTTTATATCTGTTGCCGGCATCAGCACGGTTCCGTATTTCGCCCGGATCTTATAAAAAAGTTTATCGAGGGGTTTGCTGCTGATGGGCATGTACACGACCGCAAAGGGTTGTTTCAGGTGTACGGACCAATGAAGGTTGATCCATTCCCAGTTGAACTGGTGACAGGCGTGCATCTGGCAGCTTAAATTCTCTTTTGCCAGTTCATCAAACAACGAAAAATCAGCGCTGCAATGCCGGTCGTAAAAATCTTTTGAAACAGACAGGCATTTAATGGTTTCAATGAATGAGTCGGTGAAATTGCGGTGAAATTTCCGGGCGATGGCTTTTCTTTCAGCCACGGTTTTTTCGGGAAATGCAATGCCAAGGTTTCCTTCGATCACCTTACGCCGGTAACCAAATACCCGGAATAAGAAAAATGATACCAGGTCGCTGAGTACATACAGCAGGCGCAGGGGCAGCAGGGAAAGAAGGTATAAAAATCCGTAAATGATGTAGTACATGCGGCGCTATTAGAAAAAGGTTGTAATCTATAAAACAATGTTCTGTACCCTGTCTGATTTACCCGGGTAATCGGTATTGAAATGGAGTCCCCTGCTCTCCTGCCTGAACCCGGCACACTTCACAATCAGGTAAGCCACCGTGATCATGTTACGCAATTCACAAAGCTGTGGCGAAACAACGGTCTTCTGGTAAAGTGATTCTGTTTCTTCATACAACAGGTCCAGCCGCTTCATGGCACGGCTCAGCCTTTCATTGTTACGGACGATGCCGACATAATCACTCATCAGCAGTTTCAGTTCTTTCACACTCTGCGTGATCAGGATCATTTCCTTGGGATGATTGGTTCCGTCGGCCTTCCAGTCGGGTATGCCGGGGTTGAATGAAACCTCGCCTATATGCTTTACGGCATCCAGGTAGCTGCGGTGCGCAAACACCATTGCTTCCAGCAGGCTGTTGCTCGCCAGGCGGTTGGCGCCATGCAGGCCGGTACTGGCGCATTCCCCCGCGGCATATAAATTTTTTATGGAGGTTTGTCCGTATTCGTCGGTTTTGATGCCGCCGCAGCTGTAGTGTGCTGCCGGCGCAACGGGAATCATCGCTTTGCTGATATCAATGCCGATGCTCAGGCATTTCTCATAAATATTGGGGAAGTGTTCGATGAATTTCTCTTTGTTGAAATGCCGGCAATCGAGAAACACGTTTTCGGTACCGGCCACTTTCATTTCATTATCGATGGCCCTGGCCACAATATCACGGGGCGCCAGGTCTTTGCGTTTATCATATTTTTCCATGAATGCCTCACCGGCATGATTGCGCAGGATACCGCCATCGCCTCTTACCGCTTCGGTGATCAGGAAATTCTGACCTCTTATGCCCGGCTCGTACAAAGCCGTGGGATGAAACTGGATAAATTCCATGTTCTCGATCCTGCCTTTGGCCCGGTACACCATGGCCACGCCATCACCGGTTGCAATGGAAGGATTGGTGGTGGACCGGTACACCTGTCCGTTACCACCTGTTGCCAGCAGGGTTATTTTGGAAAGTATCTTTTCGATCTTATTGCTGGCAAGATTCAGCACGTATACACCATAGCATTCAATATCCGGTGTTGATTTGGTAACCAAAAAACCCAGGTGATGCTGTGTGATAAGGTCCAGCACAAAACAATGACTGATGAGCTGTATATTCTTTTGTTTGGCGAGTGATGCAAGCAGGGCCCTTTCCATTTCTTTTCCTGTAACATCCTTGTGATGCAGGATGCGGAACTCACTGTGTCCGCCTTCTTTCCCCAGTTTATAATCTCCGTCGCTTTCTTTATCGAACCGGGCACCCCATTCAATGATTTCTTCAATGCGCTCCACTCCTTCCCTTACCACGATCTCAACGATATGCCGGTTGCAAAGCCCATCGCCGGCAATGAGTGTATCTTCTATATGCTTTTCAAAACTATCGTGATCCGTATCCATCACGCCGGCAATGCCGCCCTGGGCATACTTGGTATTGGTCTCGTCACTCTGCGTTTTGGTGAGCACCATTACTGATTTATCCGGGCATTGCTGGGCCACTTTCAGTGCATAGGTAAGACCTGCGATACCACTGCCTATTACGAGGAAATCTGTCTGCATACTACTTTGTCCGGCGATTGGAATTGTTAACTTAATTTGTTTACCTTAGGTCCGGTTCACCAAAGATAACTGATATGAAAAAAATGCTCTTTACTTTAACCGTTCTATGTATTTCCATAGCCGTAATGGGCCAATCGCCCTTTATGCCGCCAGCAACCCCGGCAAAACCGGTTACCGATACACTGCATGGCCTGTATCTTACCGATAATTACCGCTGGCTGGAAGACAAGGACAATGAAGAGGTGAAAACCTGGACAAAAGCCCAGCATGAGTACACACTGAAATATATGAGTGAAACACAAAAACCGATCAAAGGTTTGCGGGAGGAGCTGGCCGCTGTTATTGATATGGATTATGAAGGCCCCGTGTCCACAGTAGGAAAACACAAATTTCAAACCATCAAGAGAAAAGGTGATAAACAAAATAAGGTTTACACCATTTTAGAGAATGGAGAGAAGAAACTGATCTTCGACCCGGTTCTGTATGATACCTCGGGAAAAACAGCCATGTCGGGAGTGAATTATTCGTACAATGGCGACATCGGCGCTTTCAGTATTCAAAAAAGCGGGGCTGAGATCACAACCGTTTATTTTATAGATACCAAAACAGGCAAAGAACTTTATCCGCCCATGGAAGGTGTTTGGGGATTTAACTGGACCAAAGATCAGCAGCACGGGTACATCACGTTAAGAACAAAAGAACTGATCGATAAACAACAGCCATTACCCACTTACCTGCATAAGTTAGGTGATGACAGAAAGAATGATGTCTTTCTCGGTTCACCCAAAGACGCCAAGAATAGTTTTTATGTTTACGACAACCGTTACAGCGATGTAACCTTTTTCGGGGAAAGTGATTTTTACAGCAATACCCTCCGTATCCGCAAGACCGGAACCACTGATTCCGGTAAGATCATTTACAGCAGCGCAAAGTATAACGCATATCCTGAAGCCATTGGTGACAGGATGTATATCATGACCAATGATAATGCGCCTAATTTTAAATTACTTACAGGCGACACCAAAAACGCGGATAGTAAGAACTGGAAAGTGCTGATCCCTGAAAGCAATACCGTAATGGAAGGCTACAGCGTCACTAAGTATAATATCATTGTCCAGGACAAAAAAGACATTGTAAGCCGCCTGCGCATATTCGATTTCAATGGAAAATACCTGAAGGATGTACCGATGCCGGAACCGGGTAATATCAGCGGCTTCAGCTACGACCGGGAAGAAGATCTTGTTTACCTCACCATTACTTCTTTTGTCACGCCCGCCAAGACCTTTGTGGCCAGTGCCAAAGATTTTAAATGGAAATTATTTTTCTATCGTGAGCTGCCCGTTGATACAAAGAACATCACCGGCAGCGTGAAATTTTATTTGTCCAAAGACGGAACCCGGGTTCCTATCAAAGTGATTCACCGAAAAGACCTGAAGCTGGATGGGAATAATCCAACCATCCTAACCGGTTATGGCGGTTTTAATTCCGGCATCAGCATCGGCTTTGTCGGCACCTTCGCTTCTTTTATCAACCGCGGTGGCGTATTGCTTGAACCCGGAATAAGAGGCGGCGATGAGTATGGCGAAAAATGGCACGAGGGCGGGATGTTACAGAACAAGCAGAATTGCTTTGATGATTTTATTGCAGCAGCGGAATGGGCCATCAAAGAAAAATACACCAATAAAAACAGGCTGGTGACGATCGGCGGAAGTAACGGAGGACTGCTGATGGGTGCAATGGCCACGCAAAGACCCGATCTGTTCAAAGCCATCCTTTGCGCCGTTCCCCTGCTGGATATGATCCGGTACCAGAAATTTTTAATCGCCCGGTACTGGATACCTGAGTATGGTTCGTCAGAGAATGAAGCCGATTTTGCATGGCTGCTGAAATATTCTCCTTACCAGAATATCAGACTGGGTGTAAGTGTTCCCAGTATGCTGGTTACTGCGGGCGCATACGATAGCCGGGTGGATCCGCTGCATGCGAAAAAGTTTGTGGCAGCGCTTCAAAACAATGTGGGACAGAAAAACCCGGTAATGCTGTGGATCGATTATAACAGCGGTCATGGAACGGGGCAGCAGACACAGCAGATCATCGATAACAGGACCATGCAGCTTACTTATTTAATGAACCAGTTGGGCATGAAGTAAGAATGCGTTGAGCATACAAGATAGCTGCTGTTTATACGGCAGCTATTTTATTTTCCGTCCAGGCATCATTCTCTTTGAGCAGGGTGATGAGTTCATCTACCGCCACTTCGCTGGGCACATTCCGTTTAACGATTTCCTTTCCTTTATATAGTGTGATCTTACCCGGACCGCTGCCTACGTAACCAAAATCGGCGTCGGCCATTTCGCCGGGGCCGTTCACAATACAACCCATAATGGCAATCTTCACGCCTTTCAGGTGATTGGTTACTGCCCGGATCTTCGCGGTGGTTTCCTGCAGGTCGAACAGGGTACGGCCGCAGCTTGGACAACTGATGTATTCTGTTTTGGATATCCTCGTCCGCACCGCCTGCAATATGGAGAACGAGGTGTTGTTGATGAACTGGTGATTGTTCTTTGCTTCGAGATAGGTTCTGCCCGACACTTTCCGGTTCACCATTTTCGCCGGATCATTGATGAGCCATATCCCGTCGCCCATGCCATCGAGGAACAAAGCGCCGCTTTCGGTGGCAAAATGAATGAGTTGCTCGTCAATGGTTTCGTGCATGCTTTCCACCGCCAGGATTACCGGTGTTTTCAGTTGCTGCTGCATAAGGCTGTTCACAAAATTCCTTACCGATTGCATCCTGTTGGAAGCAGATGAATACGGGCAGAGAACAACTGTTTTATCGTCTTTGATTTTTGCAATCAATGCTGCCTGATCTTTTGCAGCATCAACAGCCACAAAATTCATTGTTGCAGACCTGTCTGTCGTGTGAGCGAATTCATCGCCCTGGTAGAGCGGGAAATATTTTTCTTTATCGGCAACGCTGAGCCAGGTCTTATGATCGCAAATTACTTTCAGGGTACCCGGCAACGAAAAGTCAAGGGTTTTACCCGCTGTATAAATATAATCAGCAGCTGCATCGGCAATGTTCCACTTATCGGTCGATTCGTCATAATTATAACCGATTGCCTGCAGGTCCGGATAGGCAATGCTTTTCGAAAGCATGTAATCTGCAATCACCACGGGCACGTGCTTTTTGCCGATGTTGGATACTTCTTCCGTTTCCCTTCTTTTGTATTCGAAGGGAGAATACGATGGTTTTGTATCTGCCGGTTCCCGGGTTGACTGCTGGCGGCCGGTATACCGTTTTACCAGGTCTTTACAAACCGGTATTTCAAATTCGGGGTCTTCTGTTAAACTCACCCGGATGGTATCACCGATGCCGTCCTCCAGCAGGGTTCCGATACCGATGGCGGATTTGATCCTTCCGTCTTCTCCATCACCGGCTTCAGTTACACCCAGGTGCAATGGATAACATTCGCCGAACTCTTCCATCATATGCTTGACAAGTAACCGGTAAGCCTGCACCATCACGAGCGGGTTGCTGCTCTTCATGCTGAGGATGATGTTGTGGTAGTCGTGTGAACGGGCAATGCGCAGGAATTCCATGGCGCTTTCCACCATGCCGATGGCTGTATCGCCATAGCGGCTCATGATGCGGTCGCTCAGGCTTCCGTGGTTGGTACCAATGCGCATGGCCGTACCGTGTTCTTTACAGATAAGCACCAGGGGAGTAAACCTCTCTCTTATCCGCTCGATCTCTTCAGCGTATTCGGCATCGGTGTATTCAATCTGTTCAAATTTTTTCTTGTCGACATAGTTACCGGGATTCACCCTTACCTTTTCTATGATCCTGGCTGCAATTTCTGCGGCGTTGGGAGTAAAATGAATATCAGCGACCAAGGGGGTGTTGTATCCCCTTTTTCTCAACTCATCCTTTATGTTCTGTAGATTTTCAGCTTCTTTTTTGGAGGGAGCGGTGATGCGGACCAGTTCGGCACCGGCTTCAATACAACGGATGGATTGCTCCACCGTGGCCATGGTATCCATGGTATCGGTGGTGGTCATCGTTTGCACCCGGATGGGGTGACCATTGCCGATCAGGAGATCTCCAACCTTTACCTCCCGTGTTTTGAGGCGTTTATAAGACGTAAGGGATTCACAATAAAACTGCATGCGGTATCTGTTGCTGCAAAAGTATGATAATTAAGAGAGCTTTTACCGGGCGGACAGAATGACTTACCAATCCTTTTCCGGTTTTGATGCCGAAGAGGTATTCACCCGGCGGAGTTTATCCTGCAGGTTTTTTTCCTGCTGCAGCAGTGCTTTCAGTTTTTCCTCTGCATCCTGTTTAGTAAGTTTGGATGGCTGGGGCTGGGGTTGTTGGTTCTGCTCCTTTTGTTTTTCCTTTTCTTTCTGTTGCTGGTCTTCCTTTGGTTTCTTCTTTTCCTTATCGTTTTTGTTGTCTTTCTTCTCTTCGGGCTGTTTCATCTGCTGCATGGCTTTCTGCAGGTTCTGCCGGGCATCTTCATCCTGCGGATCCAGCTTCAGTGCATTTTTATAGGCCTCAATGCATTCGGGCAGTTTTTTGTTGTTCTGCAGCACCACACCTTTGTTATAATACGCTTTTGCCTTTTCAGCCGCTGTGGCGGAATTAACGAGTGCCCGGTCGTATGCATTCACGGCATCATCGGGTTTGCTGGTCCGGTATAGGGCATTGCCAAGGTTATACGAAGCCACCGGGTCGGCCGGTTTTTTTTCAGATGCCGTTTTATAATTTGTAACAGCATTGCTATATTCCTTTTTTTCATAGGCTTCATTGCCTTTTTTAATGATCTCCTTTTCACTTTGTGCAAACAATGCTGCAGGAAAAACGGAGAAGCAAACGAATACGGCAGTGGCGATTATTGTTTTTGGGGCAACGGGACCTGCCTTCACCGGCTTTTTTGTTTCTGCCAAAAAGAATTCAACCAGCAGCAACAGCAGGGCCACCGCCAGGAAGTAAGGAAAATAATTTACATAGTTCACCTGTGCGTCTTCGGTAATGGTGCGCTGGTCCATGCCGGCCAGTTGTACTTCCAGCTTATTTACCAGTTCATCGGTGCCGGTAAAAAGCTGGTAACTGCCATTGCCTTCCGCAGCAATGTTTTTCAATTCTTCTTCATTGAGTTTGCTGATGACGAGATTCCCGTTGATGTCTGTTTTGGGCTGGTTGGTAAGTTCGTCGATAAAGGTGGCGCCGCCCGGAGAGCCGATACCGACGGTGTTGATGATGATGCCATCCGCAGCCATCTGCGTGGCTGTTTTGATGGCGCCCTCATCATGATCTTCGCCGTCGCTGATCAGCACTACTGCTTTGTATTTTTTTTCTTTCGGGTTGAATGCTGCATAACACATCTTCAGAGCATCGGAAATAACGGTTCCCTGCGTGGGCACCACATCGGTATTGGCAGCAGCCAGGTACATTTTTGCAGCGCCGTGATCGCCGGTGAGCGGCATCTGCAGGTAGGCCCTTCCGGCAAACAGCACAATGCCCACCCGGTCGTTTCCCAGTTTATCGATCAGCCGGGTAACGGATTGTTTTGCCCGCTCCAGGCGGTTTGGTTTTACATCATCGGCCAGCATGCTCTTACTTACATCCAGTGCAATCATAATATCGACCCCGTTGCGGTTAACTTTTTCCACACCACCAGGCTTGCGCAGGAAGGCAAGCGCCAGCACACCCATGGCAAAGGCCAGCACCAGCAATAAAAATTTTACTGCATAGCGTTGAGGTGAATAGGTGCGGATGAGTTCTTTCACAAGCCGTTCATCCCCGATCTTCCGGATCGTTTTCCGTTTCCAGCGGATGACAAAAAAGTACAGCAACAACAGCAGCGGAACAGCGGCGAGGCCCAGGAGGTAAAAAGTATGCTGAAAGCGTAACATGAAAGGCAAATTACGGAAGGCCGGGTTTAGGAAATTGTTAAAGTGAAAACCTGCCGGACCGGATTTTATTTCTTTCCTTCAAAAAAACCATACTGCTTAAGAATGCTTTTGGTGATGTTCATTCTTACGGCAGCAATATCTGTATCGCGGTTGGGAGCTTTTACGAACGTAACAAAGAAATAAACGTGGTTGTTTTCTTCTATCCACCCCGTTACCCAGCCCAGTGCATTTCCGTCATCATCAAAACCCCAGCCGGTTTTATAACTCAATTTATATGCCGTATTGGCTTCCTGCAGCATTACTGCCTTCACCTGCCCGTGCACGCTTTTACGGAAGGGCAGCTGGTCGAAATACAATCTTTTGACCAGGCCGAGCTGTTCATCGGGAGATATTTTCAGTTTGCCATTGAGCCAGAAGGAGTCGATGGGCCCGCTGGTATTTTTGTTTCCATAGCCAAGACTGTCGATCCATTGCTGCATGGTATCCCGGCCGATGCGACGGGCCACTTCCTGGTAATAAGGTACACAGCTTACCTTAAAAGCCTCGGTCATGTTCATGTCTTTGTTCCAGGCTTCAACCGGTCTTTTCACGCCATCCCATTTGATGATCATGTTCTCGTCAATGATTCTACCCGTTTGCAGCCCGATCAGTGAGTTCACAATTTTGAAGGTGGATGCCGGTGAAAACCGCATGGTATCCAGCTTCATGTTATACACCGTTATTTCGCCATCGGCATTGTTAAGCATGGTAAAACAGCCGTCTACCTTGTTTTCATCAAAATATTTTTTCAGGCTGGTATCGTTCTTGGCCTTGTTTACCGTGCAGGAAGCAAGTAAACAAGCCATGCCGGCAATGGCTGCTGTTATTTTATGGGTGAAATTCATTACAGGAATATTAAGTGATTGGTTTTTTCAGGTGTGCAGCCGTGGCCTCCAGGGCATTATAAAATTTTTGGCCGAACCTTCTTACCAGTGCTTCTTTTAAAAAAACATACACGGGCACTTTCAGTTTTTTTCCAAGCGTGCAGGCGGCTTTGCAGTTGTCTTCCCTCGGTTCGTAGTTTACGTATACATTATCGCTGCGTTTGCTTTGCTTGACAATGACGGGGAAAAGATGACAACTGACCGGTTTTTTCCATTTTATTTTTCCATCCAGGTACGCCTGTTCAATCCCGCATTTTACAATGCCCTGTTCATCTTTGATGCCGTATACACAAACCTTGCTTTCAATGGTGGGGGTTACCCAGCCAAATTCCTTGTCGTATACATAGCGGCCCTGGCGCTCCAGCTCGGCGATGCTGTTTTTATCCAGGTAAGGAAGTACTTTGTCATACACGTCGTTGATCTTATCCAGTTCTTCTTTTGCCAGCGGGGCACCGGCATCGCCGTCCACGCAGCAGGCGCCCTTGCACTTGCTGAGGTCGCATACAAACTGTTCTTTAATTACTTCGTCACTTACCAGGATGTTGTCAATGGCAATCATATGGCTGCAAAAATAGTGAAAGCACAGGGTTAATTCTTTCCAGAAGCGGGAGAAGTGCTGGTTTTATTCGTCCACCGGAAGGTATTGATGAGGTGATCGATGTCTTTTTGCAGAAAATCCTGTACCGGGCGAAGAGAATCGGCATTGGGTGTTGCATCAAAATAAAGGGCACCGCGGAAGAAGTTTGTACTGGTATCACTCATAAAAAACTGTTTGGCCGTGGCTGCATTACCACCCACGCGGAAGAATACACCGGTTATGCCATTGGGTGTTTGGAACAGGCTGTCTTTGATGGAAGAAGCCACCACTTCATTTTTGCTGGTAAGCTTAAAGGCGTCACTGACCATGTAATCAAATACGTTCACGCCGGCAGAGTCTTTATAGGTTCCGTCGGCCTGTTTTATTTTATAGGTGGAGCGGCCGCCCACGGCTTTATAACTCAGGAAAATTTTTCCGCCAAAAACCGGGAAATCGATATTGATCCAGTAGGGGTTAAGTGTATCCCGGTCGAAGTAGGTGCTGTCTTTTACCACCCGGGCATAAACGGGGTATTCAAATGCGTACGGGTAGCCCGGCTCTTCAAATTTCACGTATTTCCGTTCGGGAAAATCAATTTTATAGTAGCCTCTCTTTTTAGACGTATAGGTACTGTTGCAGGAGGCAAGACAAGACAATAATAAAAGTAAGCTACCGGGTATAAAAAGAAGTATTCGCATGTTGATGTTGCTGCTTTCTCAGGATTCAGGAGCGGGCTCTTTAATAGTGATCTTTATTTTATCAAGGCGGTTTTTATTTATTTCCAGCGGTACGAAAACATAATCGCCGCTTATCACTTCTTCATTCACCTGCGGGAATTCGCCGGCTATTTCGAGTACCAGTCCGGCCAGTGAATCGCTGTCACCCCGCAGCGCATCAAAGGTATCAGCGGGCAGTTTCATGGCTTTGCAGGCGTCGTTGATCATGGTTCTTCCTTCAAAGATGTAATTATAATCGTCAATCTTCCGGTTGCTGCTTTCCTCATCATCAAACTCATCTTTTATTTCACCAATGATCTCTTCCATCACGTCTTCAAGGGTAACAATGCCCGATGTGCCGCCGAATTCGTCCACCACCACGGCAAAGTGCATGCGGCGGTTGCGGAATTCCTGCAGCAGGTCTTCAATCAGTTTCTGTTCGTGTACAAAATAAGGCTGGCGGATGAGTGTATGCCAGTCGAATTCTTCCGGTTCGGTAATGAAGGGAAGGATGTCTTTGGTATGCAGCATACCCACCACTTCATCGAGGTTATTCCGGTATACAGGCAGGCGTGAATAATGGAGGTCTTCAATCTTTTTCAATACATCCCTGAAACTGAAGCTGTGATCGATGCCGCATACATCCAGCCGGGTACGCATCACCTGTTTTACGGTGGTATCGCCGAACTTGCGGATACCCTTTAGAATTGATTTCTCTTCGGTGGTGGCTTCGTGTTCGGGCAGCAGGTCGATGGCATAATCGATGTTACTTGAATCCATGGCAGAAGAGGTATCTGAAGAGAATCTTTTCTCGACCCGGTCGCTCAACCGCACCATGCGTTTACTGAAGCGGTAGAATATGCTGCCGAATATTTCCACCACCAGGGAGGCCGTGGCAGCAAACCATATCTTATGATGGGTGGCCCATACTTTCGGAAGTACCTCACCAAAGAGCAGCAATAAAAAAGTAACCGATCCCACTTTAATAAGAAAAACGGGCCAGAAAGTAAAATGCAATCCTCCGATCCAGCTATCGATAAGAATGTTTGAAATAAGGATAATTCCGATGTTGATAAAACTCTTGCTGATGAGCATAGAGGCCAGCAGCGTTTTTGGCTGGTCGAGCAGGCTCACAATGCGGCGGTAGGCCGGCTGCTTTTTTGTTTTGAGAACATTGATGTCTTTTAATGAGAGAGAGAAAAAAGCGATCTCTGAACCGGCGAGCAAAAAGGAAAGCATGAACAGCAGTATTACCAGGAAGATCAGTACGGTGGTGGCAGCAGGGGTTATTGCCAACATGGAAAACCTGAAAGAACCGATAAACGCAAGAGCCGAATGATAATCCAAAACAAATATTTTTCGTGAAAAATGATGCTTCAACTGCGGAAGCAATACCAGACATATTACTGCCGTATTTAGAACGGCAATCGCTCGCTTCCGTCATCGGGGTGAGGCGGCATACCGGCATCTCCCTCCGGACCTTCCATTCCTTCGTAACCATGGCCGGGCTGGCTTCCGTCGGAACGTTTGTCCAGCATGATCAGGTTATCCCCCACTACTTCGGTTGCAAATTTTTTATTTCCCTCCTTGTCTTCCCAGCTGCGGGTTTTCAGCCGGCCTTCGATGTAAACAAGGCTTCCTTTATGAAGGTACTTTTGTGCCAGTTCTGCCAGGCCCCGCCAGAGCACCACGGTATGCCATTCGGTTTGTGAAATCAGTTTTCCACTCCGGTCTTTGTATGTTTCTGTGGTGGCAAGTGAGAATTTTGCCACCGCAATATTTCCTTCCAGGAACTGCATGTCCGGGTCTTTGCCAAGATTGCCTATCAGCATTACCCTGTTTACTCCTCTCATAGTGGTTGATTTATTCCGTGTGCTGTTGGCCCGTACGGCGTTACAACAAATTTAAAGATACATCTTTTATCTTTCAAATGCCGGATATCCACTTTCTGTTAAATACCTGCTGATAAGCCTCGGAAAGGCGAGCTGTGACAGTTTTGTAAAAGGAATTTCCTCGTAGTCTTTAAGTGCCGGGCGGCGGCGGGTGGCAAGATGAATAAATGCTCCTTCGATGGTCTGGTGCGACAGCTGTTGGGAATAGGATGCAGACATTTTTCTTACTTCTGCCCCGCTGCCCCGGAAAAGCGACCTGAATTCTTTTGATATTTTGATGTTGCCCATGGTTTTCTTTCCGTCAAACTCCAGTAAAACAAATTCGTACAGGTTTTCCCAGATGTCTTTATTGCTGCGTTTGCGCACATAGACTTTATTCCTGTATTCCACCAACAGGTAGTAAAACCATCTTTTCCTTTTTTCCAGCTTCTTCCCTTTTACAGGAAGTTTTTGTACCATCCCCTTTGCAAAGGCTACACATTCTTTTTTTAACGGGCAACCGCTGCAAAGGGGATTCTGAGGCTTACAAATCACAGCTCCGAAATCCATGATGGCCTGGTTGTAAATGCCGGGCTTTTTTTTATCGAGCAATTCATTGGCCAGTACAGAAAATTGCCTTTTACCTTCGGTACTGCTGATGTCTTTATTTATTCCCGCATACCTAGCCAGTACCCGGAAAACATTTCCGTCTACCACCGCATACGGCAGGTTAAATGCAAAGGACCCGATGGCGGCTGCGGTATAGGGTCCGATTCCTTTTAACGCTAATATCTCTTCGTAGGTAGATGGAAAGCGGCCAGCCAGTTCGCTGGCGATGAACCGGGCTGTACGGATCAGGTTTTTGCAGCGGCTGTAATAGCCCAGGCCTTCCCAAAGTTTAAATACCTGTTCATCCGGTGCATTGGCGAGGTGGATAACCGTTGGATAGGTATGGATGAAGCGGTTATAATAATCAAGCCCCTGCTCAACACGGGTTTGCTGCAGTATGATTTCGCTCAGCCATATTTTATAGGGATCCTTCTCACCCTTCCAGGGCATTTCCCGCTTATTCTTTTTTTGATTCCAGCTTAGGAGCTTTTTTGTGAATGAGGCTTTCATTTGCGGGGTTTTCATTGGTGAGCTTCAGGATTATTTACTTTTAAAAATAAATAAGACATTGCGCTTTATACTTATAATATTATAATAATCAGTTAATTACATCGATAATTTCAAATTACCCGGGGCAGAAATAGGGCACAAACTACTTGATAATCACCGTCTTGTTTGGATATTTCGAAAAAAATGTTGTATTTTTCTGATTGTTAATCTCATATAAAATTAATACACATGAGAAAAGCCGACCTTATTAATCAAATCTCAGACAAAACCGGCATCCCAAAAGTAGATGTTTTGGTTACGCTTGAAACAATGTTCAAAGAAGTGAAAAGTTCATTGGCGGCAGGCGAAAACATTTACATCCGTGGATTCGGCAGTTTTATTACCAAAAAAAGAGCCGCCAAGATTGGCCGTAATATTAAGAAAAATATAGCTGTGGAAATCCCCGAACATTTTATCCCGGCCTTTAAGCCTGCCAAAGAGTTCATGCAGGAAATAAAATCTTCAAAAAACATCAAAGAGAACTCCGAAAAGGGCGACGAGAACGAAGAGATGGCGTAACTTTGCCATCCGCCTTAAAAACAGCGGGTTCCATTTGTGAAGAAGCAGCTCCTACTCGCCGTTTGCGGACTTGGTCTGGTAATCTTACTTTTTGTTTTCGGACGCACTGTTGCTCCCAAGAGCAAGGCTGTTGCTCCTGTTCAAGCCACTCAGGCATCCACATTCAGTATCTCCGGTTTTATAGATGAACAGAAAAAAAAGCTGACTCCCTCCCAGGCACTTACCCTTTCTAAATTAGAGAACAGTGTAATACGAGGCGATGTTACAGAGCAGCAGGTAAAGGCAAATATGCAGCTGGCCGATTTCTGGAAAGACAGTATTCATTCCTTTGAGCCTTATGCCCATTATTTATCCCAGGCTGCCATCTTGGATAAGTCGGAAAAAAACCTCACCTTTGCTGCCCAATTAATTTTAACCAGTCTGCGTTCCGAGCAAGACGAAGCTAAAGTAAACTGGAAAGCAGGGCAGGCAATCACCCTGTTTGAAAAGGCCATTGAACTGAACCCGGCCAACGACGATCTGAAAGTGGGACTAGGTAGTTGTTATATTTTCGGAAGGGGACGTTCCGGTAACCCGGAAGAGACCATGAAGGGGATCCAGCAGTTGCTATCGGTGGTAAGAAAAGATTCAAACAACATGAAGGCCCAATTGATGCTTGGCGTAGGTGGTTATGTTTCAGGACAATATGACAAAGCAATTGAGCGTTTACTCAAAGTCGTTAAAGCCCAACCCGATAACCTGGAAGCCATTGCATTCTTAGCCGATGCCTACGCGGCCAGGGGAAGTAAAGAAGAAGCTGTGAAATGGTACCAGGTAAGTAAACGGCTGGCAAACGATCCGCACTATAGCCAGGAAGTGGACGAGCGGATCAAATCGTTAAGGTAACAACCGGTTACAATACCGGTTTACATATTTTAAAAAATATTTTAAACAAAAAAAGACTAGTTATGCCTTGTGGTAAAAAGAGAAAACGTCATAAAATTGCAACTCACAAGCGTAAAAAACGTTTAAGAAAGAACCGTCATAAGAAGAAGAATAAATAAATAAATATTTATTTTACTTCCTTTACAACCAATGCCGGTAAGCAAACTGCTTACCGGCATTGGTTACTTACACGAACTGCCATACAGTGCAACTCAAAACGGAAGTCGAATCGCCCTTCTTAAGGACAAGCACCTTGTAGAATTCCATGAAGAAACGGAAGGAAGCAAGTTTGTAGTAGGTGACATTTACAT
>DMRT01000316.1 GCA_003455235.1 Chitinophagaceae bacterium | reverse complement strand
GAACATGTGCATCGAGCCGCCCTTGCCGCGCGAGATCCCGGCTCCGCGTCCGGTCAGCTCGGCCATGATCGCCCTGGGATCGATGCCATAGGCCAGCATGTGCCCGTGGTCGCGATAGCCGGTAATCACGCTGTCCTTCTCGCCATCGAGCGCCGATTGCAGCCCGACCGCAACGGCTTCCTGGCCGATGTACAGGTGACAGAAGCCACGGATCTTTTGCATTCCGTATAACTGGCCGGTCTTTTCCTCAAAGCGGCGTAAAAGCAGCATCAGCTCGAACCAGTACAGGTAGGTTTCTTTGGAAAACTTAGTAGCCAATGGGTTTTAATTTTTAGGCGGCAAAGATAAGGGAGAAAACGGAATTAATAATCAGGAATAACCCACACAAAATGAGGGGGTTTTTAAGGTTTAAGTACCCTGGCTTTCCTGCTACCGGATCAGCATAATGTTTCCTTTATATTGGTGCAGCCGGCTGTTCGCATCAAGGATGGTTACCTGGTATACATAGGTTCCCGGATCGAGGGGCTGGTCCTTATACCTTCCATCCCAGCCTTTGCTGATGTCATTTGATTGGAAGAGGAGCTGACCGTTTCGGTTGAATACCTGTAGTTGATAAGAATTCACTTCGATATTCTGGGATGGCCGGAAAACATCATTCCTGCCATCATTGTTTGGCGTAAATGCATTGGGTATGCCGATGGGAATACAATCTGCTTTGGTTACGATTATTGAATCGGAACCGGTGCAGTTATCCGGATCGGTAACGGTAACGTAATACATGCCGGCTGTTATTATTTCAATGGAAGAAGCCGTTGCACCGGTATTCCATGCCCAGGAACGATATCCCGGCAGGCTTATCTTCAGCACATTACCGGAACAAAGCGATTGATCGGGTGGCAGGAAATTGGCCGGCGGGGATACCAGTTTATGTATAACTACTCTTGCTGTGGCTGAACAGTTGTATTGGTTGGTAACGGTCACACGGTATGTACCCGGTGATGACACGGTGTAAACTGCCTGGTTACTGTTGTCTTGCCATAAATAACTATCGAATAAACCGGGATCAAGAACAATGTTCTGTCCTTTACAGAGGTTACGGTCGGGGCCAAGATTTGGTTTTGGCGCCGGCTGAACAGTAAGATCGGTTATACGGATCGAATCACAACCGGCTGCTGTGCGGAGCGTATCATAATAGATGCCCGTTCTCGTTTGCGGTCTTCCCCCTGCAAAATAGGATTGTCCCTGGCAAATATTAACCTGCTGGGTACTGCCCGGCCGGTTAATGGTAAGATGAAGATTAGTGATGATACTGTCGCAGCCACGCTCATTCAGCAGAATATTGATATAATCCCCGCTGCTGCTATACGTTCTTCCATTCAATGTATACGACGTGCAGGCATTGACGGTAAGATCTCTTGTAACAGCAGCATTGGCGCATTGCCGCAGTTTTTCAATGAATATCTCGCTCTCTCCTGCTGAAGTGAGCTTGTATTCATCAGGCCCCGGATCGAAATCCTTGGTCCCTTCAAATGTTCCCGCCACATAAATATTATTCTGTTGATCCAGTTTCAATGCATACCCGCTTCCATAAAAATTACCTGTTCCCTGCGCCACCCATTGAAAGGCACCGGAAGCATTCAGCTTTAACACGAATATATCCGGGTCATTGCTGGCAGTAAGAATATGTGTGCCCGGACCGGGATCAAAATCTGCAGAGCCATTGTAGTGACCGGTGGCATATACATTTCCATCCGCATCAGCATCCAGGGCAAAGCTGCGCTGAAAGGAAGGGCCCGTGATGTGCTGCACCCAAACAAGGTCAAGGTTAAGGTCATATTTCGCCACGAACACATCTTCGTCACCCACCGGTGAATGAAGAATCTGTGTCCCGCTGCCTGGGTCAAAATCTGTGTCCCCATCAAAATAACCGGTTACAAACAGCGCATTGCTGTTGTCCATTTTCAGGTAGGTGCAGCGGGTACGACTATCGCCGCCGAGCCTCGCTGCCTTTATAAAATTTCCTCCATTGTTCAGTTTCAGGATGAAGCCATCGCCGAATCCATTCGACACCAGGTCATGCACACCGGGACCAGGATCAAAATCAACCGTACCCCAGAAGAAGCCGGTAGCATATACGTTGTTCTGTGCATCCAGTCCGATCGAATACGCCGATTCAGAAGAGGGGCCGCCTACCTGTTTTGCCCACACAAAATTTCCGTTGTTGGTGAACTTGCAGATGTAGATATCGGTAGATCCGGCGGATGTCATGTTGTACACGCCGGTGCCGGGATCAAAATCCGACGTGCCGTCGAAATAACCGCATATATAAATATTCCCGGTTTTATCCAATACAATGGCATTGCTGAAATCATTGGAAGCTCCACCGATTTTTTTTGCCCAGATTAAATCTCCGTCGTTGGTGAACTTGCTGATGAACACGTCTTCGTTACCGGCAGAACTCAGGGTGGTAACACCGGGTCCCGGGTCAAAATCGAGCGAACCAAAGAAAATGCCCGTTATATAAATATTACCTGCCGCATCAAGGGTGATGCTGTACCCGGCCTGGTATCTGAAATCGCCGATGCTTTTGGCCCATACCAGTTTTCCGTCGGGATTGTATTTGGCCAGGAAGATGTCTTCGGCATTTAACGAGTGAAGATTGAAAACACCCGGACCTGGATCGAAATCAGTAGTAGTGGAAAAATAGCCGGTGGCGTACACATTGCCGGCAGCGTCGAGGGCGATGGCCTGGCAAACGTCGAAAGAACTGCCCTTCATCTGGCTGGCCCATTCCAGTTTGGCGCTCTGACCTTTCGTTGCAAAAGGAAGGCAATACAAAACCGTCAGTATGAAAAGAATGGTTCTCATTCCCTGGATTAAACGTAAAAAACAAGTGAAAGGTTTGGTGCCGCACCGTATTAAGGCAAAAGTAATGGCTAAGATGCTGCTTTACGGCAGGGCAATAACGGTATTGTTATCGTATCAGCAGCACCGTTCCGTTATTCTCCGGGCTCCAGCCAAAAATATTGGTGAAACGGATGAGGTATACATAAGAACCGGCGGGCTGATCCTTACCCTTGTATTTTCCATCCCAGCCTTTTCCATATTCATGGGTTTCAAATATTTTTTCTCCATAGCGGTTAAACACCGTGAAATAAAATCGCTTTACTTCCTGGTTGATCGTTGGCCTGAATACGTCATTCAATCCATCGCCGTTCGGCGTAAAGGCATTGGGTATGGCAATGGGAACACAATTGGCCCGGGTAACAGTAATGGAATCGGTTCCGGTGCAGTCATTAAAATCTTTCACGGTAAGATAAAAGATTCCAAAGTTTCTCAACGTAATGGAAGAAGAAACGGCACCGGTACTCCAGCGGTAATCCTGGTAACCCGGCACTGCTATCTTCAATTCATTGCCGTAACATAGTTGCTGATTGGCGGGTAAAAAATTCTTCGGTATCGTATCCAGTGCCAGTATGGTCAGTGTATCGGAGGCCGAACAGTTGTTTGCATCCGTAACCCGAACCCAATAGTTGCCTGTCTGGTTCAGCACAAACGTAGGTTGGGTACTATTGTCCTGCCACAGGTAGCCTGCAAACACCCCGGGTGTAATGAATACTGATGAACCCGTACAGATCTTCCTGTCGGGGCCAAGATCAGGTGTTGGGTTTGTATGCACAGTAAGGACGGTGGTAACAATCGAATCGCATCCAAGGGAAGTAACCAGGGTGTCTTTATAAATTCCAGTGGTTGTTTGATTGGCACCGCCGGCATAATACGACTGCCCTTCGCAGATGGCTGCATTTACGGTACTGAATTTTGCATCGATGGTAAGATTCAATGTGAGGATGCTGTCGCAACCCGATGTATTCATCAGCACCTGGTAATACGTACCGGATGCAGCGTACAATTGCCCGTTTAAAACATAAGCACCACAGGTTACAACAGAGAGGGTTTGGTAGGTGGTGGAATTGCATTGTGCCAATTTCAGGAAAAAAGGATCCGAATCATCGGCAGTAAGAAAGTACGTGGATGCTTCCAGGTCAAAATCCACCGTTCGGCCGAAATGACCGGTTACATATATATTGTTGTATGGATCCACCACTACCGACATGCCCTGGTCGTTTCCATTGGCGCCGGCCGATTTTGCCCAGATAAAGTTTCCGTTATTATCCAGCTTCAGTAAAAAAATATCCACCACCTGCGATTGCATGATAAAGATGCCGGGGCCCGGATCAAAATCAGCCGGGCCAATGAAGAAACCAGTTGTATATACATTGCCATTCCTGTCAAGCGCAATACCCAATCCCCAGTTGTTGCTGATGGGGCCTCCGGCAGAGCGAACCCATACCAGGTTTCCGGCCGCATTTAATTTCAGTACAAACATGGCATCGGCGCCGGGCGAAGAAACATTAAAAGTTCCGGGGCCCGGATCAAAGTCCGCCGTGCCCGTGAAGAAGCCGGTAGTGTACACATTCCCCGCTGCATCAACCACCGTTTTGTATCCCCATTCCGTATTACTTCCCCCCACTCCCGCAGCCCATACAAAATTCCCGCTTGCATTAAGTTTTAAAATGAAAATGTCTGACAAGCCTCTTGTCATGATAAAATTATTACCCGGCCCGGGATCAAAGTCCACGATGGAACTGAAACTTCCGGTTACATGAATATTGTCGGCCTGGTCGATGTTGATGCCATTGGCAAAATCCTGCTGGTTACCGCCCACCGCAACAGCCCACATAAAATTACCGGAGGGATCAAGTTTACAGATAAAAATATCCGAACCGGCGTTTGAAACAGCCGTAAGAAAAAAACTGCCGGCACCCGGATCAAAATCCACCGTGCCGGTAAAACCTCCTGCAATGCAGATATTGCCCTGCGAATCGGTAGCCGCCGCCATACTGCTTCCCTGCAAAGTACCATTCAACTGTTTTGCCCAAACCAGGCTTCCCTGTGATGATAGTTTCAATACAAACATATCTATACTGCCGGTGGCAATAAAGGGAAGTATGCCCGGCCCCGGATCCATATCCACGGTATCGGAAAAAGAACCTGTTACATAAACATTCGATTGCTTATCGATGGCAAGCGACCGGTTGTTCATTGATTTAACAGAATACAATTGTTTTGCCCAGAGGAAATTTCCGAATACGTCGAGCTTCAGCATGAACACATTACCGTTTGACCCGGAAGTCATATTGAAAACACCCGGCCCCGGATCAAAGTCAACCGTCCCGGAAAAGGTTCCGGATGAATACACATTACCGTTTGCATCCACGGCCAGCCCCCAGGCCTGATCGTAGGTGGTGCTTACTCCACCCGATGCCTGCTTTGCCCACCTGAGATAGGTATCCTGTGACAATAAAACGACGGGAAAAAAGACCAGTAATATCAGCGTAAGAACGGACTTCATTTTGTAACTGGATTAATGTACAGGTTCCGGCCAATCAGCTTCTATAAAAATAACAATAATAACCGACTATAAAACAGTTGCTACATTGCGTATCTTGCAACCCCATGTTGCTCCTGTCCAAAATCATCCTTACACAATTCAAGAATTATCCTTTCTCTTCTTTCCGTTTTAGCGAACGGGTGGTGGGCATCTGCGGGGTCAATGGCCGGGGCAAGACCAACCTGCTGGATGCCATTTACTATGGCTGTTTTACCCGTAGTTATTTTGCCAACAACGATAACCTGAACATACAGTTTGATCATGACGGGTTCCGCCTGGAAGCGCATTTTGAAAAAAACACCGAAGCGCTGAAACTCACCTGCATCAACCGGCTGGCTGGTAAGAAAGAATTATTGCTGAACGATGTACCCTATATTAAATTTTCTCAACACATCGGGAAGATCCCGGCGGTGATGGTGGCGCCCGATGATATTGAACTGATTACCGGTGGCAGCGAAGAGCGGCGCCGCTTTATGGATACCGTACTCAGCCAGATGGATGCCGGATACCTGCAGCATCTTATTACCTACAACAAGATATTGCAGCAGCGGAACAGCTTATTAAAACGGTTTGCCGAACAGGGTAAAACCGACTGGCCCCTGCTGGAAGTGATGGATGAACAGCTGGTGGAACCGGGTAACCAGATCCACGAATGCAGAAAACAATTCACCCAGGCCATGATACCGCTGGTGCAACGCTTCTATGTACAGATTGCAGGAAAGGAAGAGCAGGTAACGCTTCAGTACCAAAGCCAGCTGAACGATACGGATTTTTACAGCCTGCTTAATAACTGCCGCGATAAAGACTTTATCCTTCAGCGAAGCAATGGCGGCATTCATAAAGATGATATTTCTATTCAGTTAAATGGACAGGTGTTTAAAAATATAGCATCGCAAGGGCAAAGAAAAAGTTTATTATTTGCCTTGAAGCTGGCAGAGTTTGAATTGCTGAAGCAAAATAAGGGCTTTGCTCCTATCCTATTATTAGATGAATCCGGACCAATATGCACACTGCCATTTGTTTCCCCACGCCTATCCGGAAGTGAAGGCCTTCACGCCCAAGACTTTGTGGTGGGCCGATGGGGAGCCGGTGGATTGGGACCTGGTGAATACCCAATTCACCCGCTTCATGCTCAAGGATTTCGTGAAATCGGTCAAGGAAACCAACT
>DMRT01000006.1 GCA_003455235.1 Chitinophagaceae bacterium | reverse complement strand
GCTTTGGCAGGCGAAGGCGTTCATATAGTAACCGTGAATGATTACCTCGCCAAAAGGGATAGTGAATGGAACGGGCCCATCTTTGAATTCCTGGGCCTTCGTGTTGACTGCATCGATAAGCATGATCCCAACAGCGATGCCCGCCGCAATGCCTACAATGCCGACATTACCTACGGCACCAATAACGAATTTGGTTTCGATTACCTGAGAGATAACATGGTTCACACACCGCAGGAAATGGTGCAGCGCAAGCATCACTTTGCCATGGTGGATGAGGTCGATAGCGTGTTGATTGATGATGCCCGTACACCGCTCATCATCAGCGGACCGGTTGGTCATAGCGATAACACCCAGCAATTCTTCGACCTGAAACCAAGGATTGAAAAACTGGTGGAAGCACAGCGGCGGGCAGTGAACCAGTTTCTGATTGAAGCCAGAAAAAAAATTGCCGAAGGAAATGATGACCCCAAAGATGGCGGACTGGCTTTGATGCGTGCACACCGTGGTTTGCCTAAGAACAGTGCATTGATCAAATTCTTAAGTGAACCCGGAAACCGGGTAAAATTGCAGAAGAGCGAAAACTATTACCTCGCCGATCAGCAAAAGGAAATGCCGAAAGTAGATGCAGAGCTGTTCTTCTACATTGATGAAAAAAACAACCAGGTGGATCTTACCGACCAGGGTATCCAGCTGATCACAAAAGCAGGAGAGGATCCGGAATTCTTCATCCTGCCGGATATTGCCACCCGCCTGGCTGAAATTGAAAAAAGCAGCCTGGGACATGATGAAAAATTACACAACAAAGAAGCCCTGCTGAGCGATTATGCACTGAAGGCAGATCGTATCCACACTGTTCAGCAGTTGCTGAAAGCATACACCCTGTTTGATAAAGACGTGGAATACGTGGTGATGGAAGGAGCTGTAAAAATCGTGGATGAACAAACCGGCCGTATCCTTGATGGACGCCGTTATTCAGACGGTCTGCACCAGGCCATTGAAGCTAAGGAAAACGTGAAGATTGAAGCCACCACACAAACCTATGCCACCGTAACTCTCCAGAATTATTTCAGGATGTATCACAAGCTCGCCGGTATGACCGGTACCGCCGAAACCGAAGCGGCTGAATTCTGGAGCATCTACAAACTGGACGTGGTGACGATTCCAACCAACGTAAAAGTGATCCGGAAAGACGAACAGGATCTTGTTTATAAAACCAAGAGAGAAAAGTACAAGGCGGTGATTGATGAAGTAGAGAAGTTACGAACAGCCGGAAGACCCTCGCTGGTGGGTACCACTTCGGTGGAAGTGAGTGAACTGCTGTCAAGGATGCTGAAGCAAAAAAACATTCCGCATAACGTACTTAATGCGAAACAACACGCCAAGGAAGCGCAGGTGGTGGCAGAAGCCGGTTTACCCGGTGCGGTTACCATTGCCACCAACATGGCGGGTCGTGGTACCGATATCAAACTCGGGCCCGGTGTAAAAGAAGCCGGCGGTTTGGCCATCATCGGTACCGAGCGTCATGAAAGCCGCCGGGTAGACAGGCAGCTGCGTGGCCGTGCCGGCCGCCAGGGCGACCCCGGTAGCTCCAGTTTCTTTGTGTCGCTGGAAGACGACCTGATGCGCATGTTCGGTAGTGAGCGTATTGCCGGACTGATGGATCGGATGGGTTACAAAGAAGGCGAAGTGATCCAGCACAGCATGATCACCCGGTCCATCGAACGGGCACAGAAAAAAGTGGAGGAAAATAACTTCGGCATCCGTAAGCGCCTGCTGGAATATGATGACGTGATGAACAAGCAGCGTAACGTGGTATACAAAAAGCGCAGCCATGCCTTGTTTGGGGAACGCCTGGCGCTTGACCTGGACAATGCATTTTATTCTGTTGCCAGCGGCCTTATCAATTCATTTAAGGAGCTGAATGATCATGAAGGATTCAAGCTGGCCGCCATTGTTAACTTTGGTATTGATACCACCATTACCGCAGCCGAACTCGATAAAGACGACGTGAATGTGCTGAGCGACCGGTTGTATAACGAAGCGGTTGTGCAATACAGGCGGAAAACAGATGCCGTGGTACAGCAAACCCTGCCGATCATTAAGAATATCCGGAAAGAGCAGGGCAATCATATTGAAAATGTAGCCGTGCCGTTTACCGATGGCAAGAAAGCCATCCAGGCGCTGGCCAACCTCGATAAATACCTGGCTACCGAAGGAAGAGAGCTGAACGACGCCCTGGAACGCAGCATCACCCTGGCACTGATTGATGATGCATGGAAAGAACATTTACGTTCCATGGACGATCTTCGCCACAGTGTGCAAACAGCAGGCTACGAACAAAAGGATCCGCTGGTTATTTATAAGATTGAAGCATTCAATGCCTTCAAACAAATGGACGACCAGGTGAATAAAGATATTGTGAGTTTCCTTTGCCATGCACAGATACCGATGGAGCAAACCAATGCCGGACAGATACGGGAAGGCCGTGAGCGCCGGACCGATATGAGCAAGATGCGTCAGCGCAAAGAAGAATTTGCTACTGCCGGCGGCGGCCCTGAGCAGCTAAGCCAGGAAAATGATTACATCGATCCATCAGGACCGGTTAAACAGGAGCCGATAAAAGTGGAAAAAACACCCGGACGCAATGATCTTTGTCCCTGCGGCAGCGGCAAGAAGTACAAGCATTGCCATGGGAAGGATATGTAATAGAATTTTTGTCAAGAATTGAGGCTAAAGCCCCGGAATATTTTTTTCAATTGCCCCGTTCTTAAGAACGGGGCAATTCATTTTAATACCCTGCCTTTGCTCCGCCGATATTTTCGATCGGGTGCCAGGTGGTTTTAATTTCCTGGAAGTCCATGATGAAATATGGAGATTGACCCGATGCATCTGCCCATTTTACTTGATCATAGATGGTAACCCGTTTTAAGTTGAGTGCCGATTTTTCACGGATCAGCTTTTGATTCGCCTCATCCGCCTCGCAATAAACCGTTGCATTCACATCCATGTGATCGGCAAAGAAAGAAACGAGCTCAGGTACTTTGCCTGTGAGTATGTTCACCACACCGCCCGGCAAATCAGAACTGTTCAGCACTTCTGCAAATGTTACGGCACAAAGGGGTTTTGCATTAGATGCCAGCACCACACAGGTGTTGCCGCCGGCGATGATGGGCGCAATAACGGAAACAAGTCCGAGTAACGAATCTCCCTGCGGGGCAATGGCTGCCACCACACCGGTTGGCTCCGGAACAGAAAAATTAAAATGAGAAGAAGCCACCGGGTTTACCGTACTGTACAGTTGCTGGAACTTATCGCACCAGCCGCTGTAGTAGATGAAGCGGTCAATACAAAGATTTACTTCTTTCTCGGCCTGTGCCCGGGAAGCATCCTGCTTCATTAATTCATCAATAAACTGTGCTTTTCTTCCTTCCAGCATTTCGGCAATGCGGTAGAGTATCTGTCCCCGGTTAAAAGCGGCCCGGCCGCTCCATCCGCCAAAAGCATTCCGTGCGGAGCCTGCTGCATCCCGGAAATCCTTCCGGGAGCACAGGCAAACATTTGCCAGTTTTTCTCCTTTGGAGTTTGTTGCCAAATAATAACGACCGGATTCAGTGCGGGGAAATTGTCCGCCGACATAGATCTTGTATGTTTTTAAAACTTCGACTCTTTTATCTGTAGTTGCCATGTTCTGTTTTTTATACGATGTTCACATATGCATTTAGTCCGTGTACGCCACCTTCTCTTCCATACCCGCTTTCTTTATAACCACCGAAAGGAGAAGTTGGATCAAATTTATTGAAGGTATTCGCCCAAACCACCCCTGCCCGCATCTTGGTGGTGAGGTTGAATATTTTGGAGCCCTTGTCTGTCCACACACCGGCAGAAAGTCCGTACGGGGTATTGTTTGCCTTTTCAATCACTTCATCATCCGTTCTGAAACTTTGTATTGTCAATACGGGCCCGAATATCTCTTCCTGTGCAATGCGGTTACTTTGCGCCACATTGGTGAAAAGGGTGGGCCGGCAGAAAAATCCTTTTTTAGGCAAAGCGCAGGAGCTTTGGTACATCTCAGCTCCTTCCTGTATTCCAATCCTGATGTACTTATTGATGGTGTCAAGCTGCGCTTTTGAATTGATGGCGCCGATATCGGTATTCTTATCGATCGGGTCGCCCACGATCAGTGTTTCCAGCCTGTCTTTTAGTTTGCGTACCACCTGTTTTAAAACAGATTCCTGCACATACAATCTTGACCCGGCGCAGCATACATGCCCCTGGTTGAAGAAGATGCCGTTGATCACTCCCTCCACGGCCTGGTCGAGCGGGGCATCATCAAAAATGATATTGGCGGCCTTACCGCCTAATTCCAGGGTTGCCTTTTTATGGGTGCCTGCAATAGCCCGTTGGATGATCTTGCCAACATCGGTGGAACCGGTGAAAGCAATTTTGTTTACATCAGGATGATTAACGATAGCAGCCCCGGTTGCTCCGGCACCGGTAATAATATTAACAACACCCGGCGGCAGGTCGGCTTCCTGTATGATTTCTGCCAGCTTCAATGCGGTAAGTGGCGTTGTTTCTGCCGGCTTGAGAACAACGGTATTGCCCGTTGCCAATGCCGG
>DMRT01000222.1 GCA_003455235.1 Chitinophagaceae bacterium | reverse complement strand
GTCGCCTGCCGGCTTTTCTGTTTTCCAGATCACTTTGTCAAAACCTTTCAGCCCGCCATGCAGGCTTTGCCCGTTGTTGTTATTGGCGAGTGTGTATACCGTATCATTCAGCCTGAAACTGGCGTTGGCAATGCGGTTGGCATAACGGCCCACAATGCATCCGAAATACGGATTATTCTTTTGCAGATAGCCACTCAGCGAATCATATCCAAGGATCACATCCCCCTCTTTTCCATTTTTATCTTTGGTCAGTATCTTTCTTACAGTAGCGCCATAGTTGAGAATACTCACCTGCATGCCCGATGGATTGGTGATGGTGTATTCTGTTACTGCAGCTCCTTCAAAACTGCCGAATGGGTTTTCGGTGATGCTGAAAGCCGGGACTTTAGTTTCTGCTGAAGATGATGAATGGTTGTTACAGGAGCTGGCAACCACCATAGCGATAAGAGCGAAGTAATAAATCTTTTTCATGTTATTTATTTTTCCTGGCCATAATAGGAATCCGGGCCGTGTTTACGTTCGAAATGCTTTTTGATCAATGATTCTTTCAGCCGGGCGGCGCCTGGCTTTATCTGTTCGGTGAGGTAAGCCATATGGGCGATGCTTTCCAGTACGGCGCTGTTGTACACGGCCTTGCCGGCTGTTTTTCCCCAGGTAAACGGCGCATGGTTACCAACCAGCACCATCTCTACGTCTTCATAGTTTAATTCTTTCCCATTGAAGTGATTGATGATCTGGAATCCTGTTTCGTATTCATAATCGCCCCTGATCATGTCGTCGCTCATGGGCGGGGCGCAGGGAATATCAATGGTGGCATGATCGGCATGCGTGGTGCCGAAGATGGGAATGTCACGCTGTGCCTGTGCCCAGGCAGTGGCATAGGTGCTGTGCGTATGAACAATGGCCCCGATCTTTTCCCATTGTTTATAAAGAACGGCATGTGTAAGCGTGTCAGAAGAAGGGCGGAGTGTTCCTTCAATGGTTTTCCCGTCAAAATCAACGATCACCATGTTGTCGGCAGTCAGTTCATCGTATGGCACACCGCTTGGTTTGATGGCAAATACACCCAGCGACCGGTCGGCCACACTTACGTTGCCGAATGTGAAGACCACCAGTCCAAGTCCCGGCAATTGTTTATTCGCTTCACAGGCTGCTTCTTTTATGTGCTGGTATCTGCTCATGTATTTTGCTGTTCAATAAAATTACCCAATTCTTTATAACGGTTGTACCGTTCTGTGTACAAACTTGTTTTAGCGGGGTTTGGGTTATAGGTGGCATCAAATCCCTGTCCCATGGCATTCATGGCATCTTCCACCCGGCTGTAAATGCCGGCTGCCGTGGCGGCAAACATGGCGGCGCCGGCTGCACAGGTTTGTTCTGAGCGGTGAATGCGTATCGGCATGTTCATCACATCGGCCATCACCTGCATGATGTACGGCGATTTTTTAGCCACACCTCCCAGCCCGATCAAGCCTTTTACCGGGATGCCCTGCTCCACAAACCGCTCCACAATGGCCCGGGCGCCAAAGCAGGTAGCTTCCACCAATGCTTTGAATATCCGGGGAGCATCCGTGCCTAAATTAAGGTTGATGATGGCTGCTTTAACAGACTGATCGGCATCCGGTGTACGCCGGCCGTTCAACCAATCCACTGCCAGCTCATCAGATACGTGCAAAGGAAGTTTGGCTGCTTCGGATGATAAGGCAGCGATAAGCTGATCAGCCATCTGCTGTTTTATGTTTTCATCTTTGCATAAATGTTCCACCGGCCAGTTCAATAAATTACGGAACCAGGCATATACATCACCAAAAGCGCTTTGCCCGGCTTCCAGCCCCATCATGCCGGGAATAACGGAGCCGGGAACCTGCCCGCAGATTCCTTTTACCAGTTTTCCTTCCATTTCTTCCACCGGCGCCACCAGCATATCACAGGTGGAAGTACCCATTACTTTGCTGAGATGATAAGGTTCAACCTGTCCACCCACGGCACCCATGTGTGCATCGAAGGCGCCCACTGCAATGACTACATCGGTGGATAATCCCAGTTTGGCGGCCCATTCAGTTGAAAGATTGCCGGCGGGTTCATCGGCCGTGTATGTTTCCGTAAATAATCTTTTTGTAAAACCATCCAGCAATGGATCAAGGGAAGAGAAGAATTCATTGGGAGGAAGTCCGCCGAATCCGGATGCCCACAATGCCTTGTGCCCGGCGCTGCATACACCCCGTTTCATTTTGTGTACGTCGTTGCCGCCGGTCAGCAGGAAGGGGATCCAGTCGCAATGCTCCACAAATGAATAGCAATGTGTTCTCAGCATCTCATCTTCCCTCAATATGTGCAGCAGCTTTGCCCAGAACCATTCCGACGAGTAGATGCCGCCGACGAATTGCAGGTAATTGGTTTCAAACCTTGCTGCGTGCTTGTTTATTTCCGCGGCTTCTTTTACGGAGGTATGATCTTTCCACAGCACGAACATGGCATTGGGATTGTCTTCAAAACCTGGTAACAGGGCCAGCGGTGTTCCGGTTTTGTCAACCGCCACCGGGCTGGAGCCGGTGGTATCTATGCCGATGGCTTTCACTCTTCCGGCGATGTCTTTGCCGGCCTGTTGCAAACAAGCTGTAATGGTGGTTTCCAGTCCTTCCATGTAATCCAGCGGGTGCTGCCGGAACTGGTTGACAGATGGATTGCAGAAGGATCCCTTCTTCCAGCGGGGATAATAAAAAACGGAGGAAGCAATTTCTTTTCCATCGATTGTGTCAACCAGTACGGATCGTACGGAATCGGTTCCGTAATCAACACCAATTACAAAGGAGGAGCCTGCCATGTTTATACAAACTGTTTTAAAAATGCCGTGTTATAGTTGTCAATAAAACCCACCACATTCGGGTAGGCGCTGAATTCCTCTTTGGTATGCATGGTGGTGATCACCACCGACTTCATACCCGCATTGCACGCAGCTTCCACACCCTTGGGTGCATCTTCAAACACCAGGCAGCTGCCAGGCGCCACCTGCAGCCGCTCGGCACAGGATAAAAAAGTTTCCGGGTCGGGTTTGCTGTTGATCACATCATCGGCGCTTACCAGGGCGCCGAAATAATCACGGATGTTAAGCCCGTTCAGTACAAAGTCAATATTGAACATGATGGCGGCGGAACCGATCGCCATTTTAATACCGGCAGTGTGGGCTTCTTCCAGGAAGGTACCCAGTCCGTCAATCAGGGCAAGGTGCGGACGGAATTCCGCCTGGTATTGTTTTTCTTTTTCAAAGCTCATCCGGTCTTTTTCCGCTTCGCTGAACCGGTGGGGAAATACCCGTTCCAGCAGTTCATGATTCTTTCCATAACATTCTTCTTTCACCCGTTCCAACGAAATGTTGGCCCCCAGTTCATTCAGTATCCGGTGCCAGGCACTGATGTGGTACGGCATGTCGTTGATCATGGTCCCATTAAGGTCGAATAAAAATGCATTGTATGAATTCATAGGCCTGCCTGCATGAATTTTAAATATAGCAATAATTGATGATTATAATGAATCTCTCACGGTAAGGGAGAGCTGGATGACAAAGAAATCGGTTCACCTGAATGGTTTTCTCAGTTATGTACAGGGAACCGGAAAAGAGCCTAAAGAATCTCAGCCCGTTTACAGGAATCCAGGCGGAAAATGACCGTCGATCATTCCGTTAGTTATCGGCACAAGAACGGCGGTGAGTATGATCAGGGATGGGGGGGCTTTGGACAAGGTCAGAACAGCAATGAAAAAGCCGTTCCTTCTCCTTCCACACTCTGTACTTTGATATTGCCTTTGTGGAGCATCATGATCTGTTTGCATAAACTGAGCCCGATGCCGCTGCCCGTTTTGCGGGTGCTGAAGAAGGGGATGAATATCTTTTCCATCAGGTCGGGCGAAATACCGATGCCGTTATCGGCTACCTTAAGGATCACTTTGTTGTTGCTGCTGATATAACCCGAGAGCTGTATCCTTGGACTGGCCGATTCCTTCACTGCTTCGGCTGCGTTGAGGATAAGATTGATCAATACCTGTTCAATAAGATCGGTATCGGCCTCCAGCATCAGTTCAGGATCTTTCAGGATAATTTCCAGTTCAATATTTTTCTGCTGGAAGGTGGGCTGCATCAGGCGGTGCAGGTTTTCGAACATGTCCCGTACATAGATCTTTTTCAGGTTGGGATTGGTGATCTTGTTCAGGTTGCGGTAGGTTTCGGTGAACTTGAGCAGCCCTTCGCTGCGGCGTTTAATGGTGTCGATGCCCACTTCCAGGTCATCGATGGAACCGGAATTGTTGTTCAGATCTTTCAGGGATGCCTGCAACCGGTGCTTCAGGGTTTCGGCCAGCGAAGAAATGGGCGCCACCGAGTTCATGATCTCGTGTGTCATCACGCTCAGTAATTTCTGCCAGGCTTTTGATTCGGTTTCATCCAGTGCTTCGTTGATGTTCTGGAAGGCGATGAGCTTATATACTTTTCCTTCCGTTTGAAAAGCCGTGGCCGACAGCAGGATTTTGAGGGTGTTTTTATCGGTGGTGATGGATGATACCTTGCTTTCGCCGGGTTTTACCGATGTAATTTCTTTATACAATGCTTCGTCCCTTTTTTCGAGCGAATGAATGGTTTTAAGGTAGGGGATGCTGAGCAGGTTTTTAAAAGATTCATTCATCCACATCACATCTCCTTCCTTGCTGTCGTACGAGATGATGCCGGTATCAATCAGCTCCAGGATCTTCTGCAGGTACTGGTATTGTGTTTCCCGTTCCTTGCTGATGATCTTGAAGGTGCTGTTGATCTCATTGAAGCCTTTGCGCATGGGCTGCACGGCCACGGGCGCATTTTTTTCATCAAAGTGGCGGGAGAAATCGCGGTAATGGACAGATTCTACAAACTGTTCCAGTTCGTCCTTGCTTTTATTGGTGAAACGGTACAGGTCAATCACCAGTACGATCACCACAACCATCAGCACGGCCATCAGCAGGTACAGGCCACCGGATAAAAGAAATGCAGCCCCGCACATGGCAGCGAAGAGCAATGCGATTCGAGCAATCAAACTCCAGTCGTAATTTTTAAAAGTCATAGCCTGGCCGCCGTTTCTTTTAGTGATTATGGATTTACCTGCCTTTATATTTCGTATTTACTGAGCCGGCGGTATAAAGCGGTACGGGTGATGCCCAGTTCCTTGGCCGCCTTGGAAATATTACCGTTGTGTTTTTCAATCACCCGCAGGATCGTGTTTTTTTCCACCACGCCTAGGTTCATGTCTTTTATTTCGCTGCTCTCCTGTACGGCGGATTCAATGGGCGAAAAGATCAGGTCGCCGGCCGACAGGGTTTCTCCCTCCATCATGATCACCGCCCGTTCCATGGTGTATTGCAGTTCACGCACATTACCCGGGAAATTATACTGTTTTAATTTTTCAATGGCTTTTGCATCCAGCTCCGGTGCCGGTTTTAAATATTTGGCTGCATAGGTTTGTGCAAAATGTTTAGCCAGTAATACAATATCGTCGTTCCGTTTGCGCAGGGGCGGCACTACAATCTCCACGGTGTTGATGCGGTAGATAAGGTCTTTGCGGAACCTGCTTTCATTGGCCAGTTCGGCCAGCGGCAGGTTGGTGGCGCAGATGAGACGGATGTCGATATTGATGAGGTCGTTGCTTCCCACACGTGACACCTGCCTGTTCTGCAGCACGCTCAGCAGCTTGGCCTGTTGCTGCATGGAGATATTGCCGATCTCATCGAGAAAGAGTGTGCCCCCGTTGGCTGCTTCAAAGCGGCCGGCCCTTTCTTCGCCGGCGCCGGTAAAAGATCCTTTCTTATGGCCGAAGAGTTCACTTTCGAACAGGGTTTCGGTGAGGGCGCCCACGTCTACTTTAATAAATGGTTGGTCGGCCCGCAGTGAATGTTCATGAATGGCTTTAGCGATAAGATCTTTGCCCGTACCGTTTTCACCAAGGATGAAAATATTGGCATCGGTGGGCGCCACTTTTTCGATCTTGAAAAAAATATCTTTCATCACTTCCGATTCGCCGATCATCTGTCTCGTTACCGATGCCGATGGGGTAGCGGTGGCACCGGAGGCCGACTTTGTTTTTTCTTTCAGGATGTCTTTGATGGTATCCAGGAGCTTTTCGTTGTGCCAGGGTTTTACAATGAAATCGGCAGCGCCTTCTTTGAGTGAACGTACGGCAAGGTCGATGTCGCCATATGCAGTGATCATAATCACCGAAATATTTTCTTTCAGTTCCTTTACTTTCTTCAGCCAGTAAATGCCTTCATTGCCGGTGTTGATGCTGCTTTTAAAATTCATGTCGAGCAGCACCAGGTCGAAGTGCGATGAATTGAGAAGCGAATGAATGAGCTCGGGATTTTTTTCCGTCACCACTTCTTTGGCTTCTGTTTTCAATAACAGTTTCACCGCGGTGAGCACATCCGTATCATCATCAATCACCAGTATGCTTGCATTCTTCAGGTTCATAGTGCGTGAAGTATTCTTCCGCAATGATACCATATTTAAACTCATTTACTAAGCAATGATGCTAAAAAAAATTGCCGCTTAAAAAAATGTATCAAAAGCGGATAGCGGTTGTATCAAAAGCGGACAGTTGTTTTGGCCAGGAAAAACAAGATTGCTGAAAAACAATCATTTAGGTTTTGGCACGCCGTTGTATAACTGTGTAGTGAACAAATACCATCGATAACAAATAAAAAGTATAGCCATGAAAAGACAATCAAACCGT
>DMRT01000324.1 GCA_003455235.1 Chitinophagaceae bacterium | reverse complement strand
TTTTACCCGTTACGGCATCTTTGAATGCCCGGATGAATTGATTTTCGCCTTCGTTAAAGGCAGATGCCATGGGGGCATGCAGCGAAGCGGTCTTCAGCCTGGTTACCAGGTGGGCATGCAATACGGTAACATCGCTGAAGCCGATGATCCACTTCGGGTGTTTTTTGAATGCGGTAAAATCCAGCTGGTCAATGATGCGTCCCACGCCATAACCGCCGCGGCCGCAGAGGATGGCGTGAATGGTGGGGTCGTCAAGCATGGCCTGCAGTTCGTCTCTCCGCTGTTCATCGGGGGCGCTGAAATAATTTTTTGAGCGGCTGCCCAGTGTTTTGCCTACCATCACGTTGAATCCCCAGCGTTGCAGGGTGCGTATGCAGGCATCTGCTTTGGCGGTGGTCATGTACCCGGCCGGGCAGGTGATTCCGATGGTATCGCCTTTCTGTAAATAAGGAGGAATTTTATTCATGTGGGAAAGTTATGAAGAACCCGGTTCCGCCGGGTATGCTTTTTGAGTAAATTTACAAATACCAAAATTATACGATGAGATCTTTAATCGCTTCTCTTCTGCTGCTCACTGCAGGTTTATCCGCCCAGGCTCAGCCATGTTCTTCCATTCCGGGTATGACTCCTCAAACCGCGATAGCTGTATGTGGGACAACCACGTTTACACAAAATAGCGTTTCAACATGTACGGGCCCAGCGATATCAGGATTTGGGGCATGTGGAAGCACTAATCAGTCTGATAATGCTTTCTGGTATAAATTTCATTGTTACCAGGCAGGTACCCTCGGGTTTTTGATAACACCTATGAATTTGAATGATGATTATGATTGGGAGGTGTTTGATGTAACAGGGCTCATTAACCTTAATCAGATCTATACGGATGAGCGGCTGATGGTGTCATTGAATTTGTGTGGAAACCCTAATGGGATTACCGGCTGTTCACCTTTAGGAACTGATAGTATTAATTGTGGTGGCAATACTTTCCTTTATAACCGGCTGGCGACCTTAACAGCCGGGCATGACTATATGCTTATGGTCAACAGGTTTTCATCGTCTCCTTTTGGCTATACACTTGATTTTGTTGGCGGCAACGCAGTAATAACAGATCCCAACGTTCCTGCTGTTACCAATGTAAGCACCGATGGATGTCACAATTCACTCCTTGACATCACTTTCTCAAAAGATATCCTTTGCAGCAGCGTTACTTTAAACGGTAGTGAATTCTCTATTACCCCGGGTAATCCTGTTATTAATAACGTGATTGTACAATGTCCTACACCAACCAGCACCGTAACCGGACTTACGATAAAGTTGCAGAATCCCTTGCCGGCCGGCAATTATAACCTGGTGGTGAACCCCGGAGGCGATGGTAATACGTTCAGGGATGTATGCGGCACCGACATGGCAACCGGTTTCACTATCCCATTCACCATTGTACAGGCCACCACGCCGCCGGTGATACAATCGGTGGTTGTTGATCCCTGTCATCGTGATAAAGTGGTGGTGAACTTCGACAAGCCGGTGAACTGTGCCACTTTCAGCGGAGCCGGTTCGGAAATGTATATCAGCCCGGGTGTATGGCCCGTGAATACCATTACCATGAGCTGTACCAACAATCAATACACCACACAGGTAACCATGAACATGGCAAGCCCCTTACCAGGTGGTAATTACAATGTGGCGATCAGGGATGGGAGTGATAATAACACTTTGTCCGACACCTGCTCGGCCTTTATGCCGGTGGGTTATACATATCCCTTTGTTGCCGTGCCGCCGCTGCCGCCGGTGATCACTACGTTTGATTATGACAACTGCAAGCGAGATAAGCTGGTGGTGCATTTCAGCAATCCCATCCTTTGTTCCACCATTGCGGCGGATGGTTCGGATTTTATACTTTTCCCACCGACTGGAACGGCTGTCACGTCTATCAGTACCAATTGCGCCGGTAATGCTTATGTATCGGAAGTGACATTGAATTTATCGGCTCCCATGCCTCCCTTACAATCCCTGAATGTCATGATCATGCAGGGAACCGATAATACCACGATCGCAGATACCTGTTATTCGTTCATACCACAGTATTATACAAATAACTATACGGCGCCGCCCACGCCGCCAAGGCCGGTGGTTGATTCCATGCAGTACGACCGCTGCAGCGCTTCTTTCTTTAAAGTGTATTACAGTAAGCCGATCCTGTGCAACAGCATCAGTCCGGATGGATCTCAATTTGTATTTGTTCCGCAGCCCGGGCAGGTGGCCATCGTGTCTGCAACACCCGATCCTGCTACCTGTGCACAAGGCTACACCAATTGGGTGCTGGTTCAGTTTGCCACACCGTTCAATGTTCCTAATACACGTATCCTGTGGCATACAACTGGATCTGACGGAAGAAACCTGCGGGATACCTGTAACTTAACACCACCACTGGCTCTGCCTTTCCTGAATATACTCGGCAAGCCTTCGGCTGTTTTTAATGCCCAGGTGAACTGGGGTTGTGTGAACGACGACATCGTACTTACTCACCCGGGTGGTAACGGAATCAATTCATGGACATGGAATTTCAGCGATGGAAGAACGGCCACGGGACAGAATGTGACCATGAGTTTCCCGATAGCCACACCAACGGTTACCGTTCAGCTGATCGTGAGCAATGGTTTCTGCAGTGATACCACATCGCAAATCATTACCTTGGGCAATGTGATCAATGCAGCCTTTACCGCCAGCACCGGCGATACGATTTGTATCAATACGCCGATCAATTTCACGGAAGCATCCACCGGCAACATCGTCAACTATCTCTGGGATTTCGGCGATTTCACCCAATTCAATGGACAAGCACCACCCACGCACTCGTACCCGGTAACCAATACGTATAATGTTCAGTTGATCATAACCGATAATAATGGTTGCCGCGATACGGCCAGTAAACTCATCCGGGTGGATCCATCAGCCAGGATCGACTTCTCCGGTCTTAAACCGCAGTACTGCACCGGCAATACGGTTTCGTTGCAACGGGTGATCTCCCGCAATATCACATCCTATGTATGGGATAACGGCGATGGAAAAACTTTTACCAATGAAGTGGATGTAACCTTCTCTTATCCCAATCAAGGCGTGTATACGATTACCTTATCAGGCATCGACAGGTATTGCGGACCGGCAACCATCAGCAAAACCGTTCCGGTGTATGCGGTGCCCAAGGTCAGTCTTGGTCCGGATACGGTGATATGCCAGGCCGACAGGCTGTTGCTGGGAGTAGCACCGGATCCTGCCTATACATATGTATGGAACACCGGGGCAACCAGTTCGCAGATCTATGCCGATCCATTCACCCGTGATTATACTCTTACCGCCGACAATCATGGCTGCCGCGGCTACGATGCCGTGAAAGTGAAAGTGCTGGCTGTTTGTATGATCAAAGTGCCAAACGCATTCACACCGAATGGCGATGGACTGAATGATGAACTGAAAGCGCTGAATGCAGACCTGGCTACGAATTTCTCATTCAAAGTATATAACCGGGTAGGTCAGCTGGTATTTACCGGTACCAATCCGCTGCAGGGATGGGATGGAAAATTTAAGGGCAACCCGGCCGATGGAGGCACTTATGTGTGGACACTTACGTACATCGATCCATGGACGGGCAAAGCGGTGAAGGAGAAGGGGACGAGTATTTTATTACGGTAAACTAAATGATCAATATTCAACGCTCAATTTTCAATGTTCAGGTTCTGCCTCCGTTGAATATTGAGCGTTGAACATTGTGTATTGAATATTTTTCTTAGGCTTCACTCAGCCTGCACTCATTCAGATGTACCCCCAGTGTATGCACCACGCCGCACTTCAGGGCAAAATTATTTTTCTGGTGACCAACCGGGAAGTCGAAGCAGACCGGGTAGTTGTATTCACTCACTTTTTCCAGCACAATGTCCTGCAGGATTTTTCCAAACTCCTCACCCGGGTCATCGGGTTTTACCTTAAAGCCGCCGATGATCAGTCCTTTCAGGTGGGAAAGTTTGTCGCTGCGTTTTAAATTCCAGAACATGCGGTCGATGCTGTAGAGGTATTCGCCCGTGTCTTCCACAAACAGCAGTTTGCCTTTGGTGTCGATGTCGGATTTTGATCCGGCCAGGGATTCCAGCGTTTTTAAATTACCTCCCACCAGTTCGCCGATGCCGATGCCCGTTTTATTTTTTTCGCTGGGGGTAAATACATACCTCGCTTTTTCACCCACCAGGCTTTTTCGGATCGATTCAATTGTTTCCACCTGTATGGGCTCGGCCTTGCTCCAGTCGGACGGAAAGCTGTTGCACATCTTCGAATGAATGGAAGCAATGCGGTGGTTGGCATTGATGTGTGAATGAATGACCGTCACATCGCTGAAGCCGATGATCCATTTGGGATGGTTCTTCAGTTTGCGGAAATCGATCTTATCAATGATACGCACGGCGCCATAGCCACCCCGGGCACAAAGAATGGCTTTTACGTTTTTGTCTTCCAGCATCTCCTGGAAGTCGGCAGCTCTTTCTTCATCGGTTCCGCCAAATGTAAAATCTCTTTTGCCGATGGAACTCCCCTTTTTTACGTTGAACCCCCATTCATTTATTTTTTGTACGGCTGGCTGTACGTCGTCGTTGCTGATATAACCCGCGGGGCAGCAGATGCCGATGGTATCTCCCTTGTTCAAATAAGGCGGAATGATGGTGGGCTTTTCCGGTTCGGGGATCAT
>DMRT01000001.1 GCA_003455235.1 Chitinophagaceae bacterium | reverse complement strand
AGGTAGTAGGCTTCGTCAAAATCATCGGCACCAAAGCCGGGCCTGGGCAGTTCAAACGGGCGGTAATTGATGGTATGACGCAGGCGGTTGGTGGCACGGGTACCGCTGTTGGTGGTACCAATACCCTGAATCTCCTGGTCGAGGTAACGGGCTGTAAACCCGATCCTCAGTTTATCTGTTGCCCGGTGATCGATTTTGAAGTTCACCAGTTTTCTTTTAAAGCCTGATTCAATCTGCACACCTTCTTCCTGGTTGGAAGTAAGGCTGAGGTTGAAGGTGGTGGCCTGGTTACCACCGCTTACGGCGATATTATGTGTAGAGAATTTTGCTTTACGGCCAAACACCCTGTCCTGCCAGTTGATGGCGTTTACGTTTTTATAATTCTGTAATGTATCCCAGGTGGTGCCATAGGTTTGTGCAAAGCTGGTGCTGTCTGCAATACTGCCGCGGCTTCTTTCATATTGCCAAAGCACAAAGTCGTAGGGACTTAACACGTCCTGGAAATCGGTGAGCTGACGGAAACCGTAAGAACCATTATAGGTTATCTGGGTTTTCCCGCTGCGGCCGCCCTTGGTGGTGATGATCACCACACCGTTGGCACCACGGGCACCATAGATGGCGGTGGTGGAAGCGTCTTTTAATACGTCCACACTCTGGATATCCTGCGGAGAAAGTACAGAGAGTGCATTTTCAACCTGCACCCCATCCACGATATATAAAGGTGAGTTATCCTGTGTAATGGATCCGCCACCCCGTACCCGTACGATGATGTCGGCACCGGGTGCGCCTTCGGAAGATACCAGCTGAACACCTGCCAGTTTACCCTGCAAGGCTTCAGCTGCGGAAGAAAGGGGGAAGTCCTTCAGTTCTTTTGAACCTACAGATGATACCGAACCGGTAAGGTCTTTCCGTTTAATGGAAGAATAACCGATCACCACCACGTCTTCCTGGGTGATCACGGCTTTAGCCAGTTGCACCGTTCCGGCATTATCGCCTGATACAGGTACAATCTTGGTTTCAAAACCCACCGATGAAGCTACCAGGTTTACCGACCCGGAACCGGTAACGGTAATACTGAAATTACCGTCTTTATCGGTTTGAACGCCTTTTTTGGCACCCTTGCCGGAAATATTAACGCCCATCACCGGGTTGCCGGATTCATCCACCACCTTTCCTTTGATGACCCGGTTTTGCGCCAGTAATGTGAACGGGAGTAAGAATAATACAGTTAAAAAAACGAGTAGTTTATTCATATAGCAGTATTTATTATTTTCTTAAAAGTGAAAAACAGCAATCTTTTTTAGTTCCAGACCGGGAACTTATTCGTATTTTCAGGGGGTAACGATGTCAATTCTACACAGATTATTTAAGAATTTCTTAATCAGGAATTGATTTTTTTACGCAATCGTTGCCGGTAACGATTGCAGCAGTAAGTCAATCAGTTAAAAAAAACTGCCACGGACTTTTTTAGGATAAAATGACTGCATAATTTTACCCGGCAAAGCAGGAGAGAAACTATACCAAAAATGTACGAACCCATCACCATTAAGGACATAGCCAAAGCGCTTGGGTTATCTACTTCCACCGTATCCCGTGCCCTGCGTGGCAGCTATGAAATAAGTCCGGAAACGAAGAAACTGGTGATTGAATATGCCGAGCAGTACAACTACCGTCCCAACCCCATTGCCCTCAGCTTAAAAGAACGAAGAAGCCGCTCCATCGGCGTGGTCGTTTGTGAGATAGCCAATAACTTTTTTTCCCAGGCCATCAATGGCATCGAATCCATCGCCTATAACCGGGGGTACCACGTAATCATTTCACAGAGCCATGAATCGTACGACCGGGAAGTGGTGAACGTAGAGCACCTGGCCTCCCGTTCTGTGGATGGACTGCTGGTTTCTCTTTCTTCCGAAACCGATCATATTGAACACTTCAAGAACCTGCACGAAAAGGGATTCCCCATCGTATTCTTCGACCGCATCACCGAAGAGATTGAAACCTTTAAAGTAGTGGTGGATAATTACAAAGGTGCTTACGACGCCACGCAGCATCTTATCGATTCCGGTTACACAAAGATTGCCCATGTTACCAGTGCACAACACCTGTCCATCACCAAGGAAAGGCTGGAAGGGTATAAAGCGGCGCTGGCCGACAATGGTCTTTCATTAAATGAATCATATATCCGCTATTGCAATCATGGCGGCATGATCTACGCAGAACTGGAAGAAGCAGTGAAGAGCCTGGTACAGCTGAAAGAGAAGCCCGATGCCATTTTCAGTGCCGGCGACCGGCTCACCATCAGTTGCATGAATGCACTGAAATCGATCGGACTAACGGTGCCCGACGATATGGCATTGGTTGGTTTTTCAAACTCACCCCTGGTGGAGCTTCTGAATCCTCCCCTGTCCGTGGTGAAACAACCGGCTTTCGAAATGGGGCAGGTGGCTACGGAACTGCTCATTAAATTAATTGAAAGCAAGCGACCCATCACCGAATTTGAAAAAGTAACGCTGCAGACGGAAATATTCAAACGTGATTCTTCAGCCGGGAAAACGGCGGAGAAAAAAGTAAAGGCCAAAAAAGCGGTGAGCTGACCTATTTCAGCAATTCAAAATTTTCTTTCAACCGGATATCTCTCGACGAAGCCCCGATCACCAGTTCAAAATCTCCCGGCTCCGCCACCCACTGCAACTGCTGGTTATAAAAAGAGAGTTTTGCTTTATCAATGGTGAACTGGATGGTCTTACTCTCCCCGGCTTTCAGTTTTACCTTCGTAAAATCCTTTAGTTCCGAAACAGGCCGCACAATGGAACCAACCTTATCTCTTATATAAAGCTGTACAATCTCTTCCCCGTCATACGTGCCGGTGTTGCGGATGGTAACCGAAACCTGAATGCGCTCATTCGTTTTTATTTTTGTTTTGTCCAGTTTCAGACCGCTGTAGACAAAGCTGGTATAACTCAAGCCATAACCAAATTCATATTCCGGGTAAATGGAAAGATCATTGTACGATGACCGGTAATTTTTATCGTCGTCGTTTGCTGCCGGGCGGCCGGTATTAAAATGGCTGTAGTAAACGGGGATCTGCCCAACGGCTTTGGGAAAGCTGATCGGCAATTTAGCGGAGGGATTGTAATCGCCGAACAGCACATCGGCAATGGCGTTGCCCGCTTCACTGCCCAGCCACCAGGTATACAGGATGGCCGGTGCATTCGTAGCAGTATAATCAAATACCAGCGGACGGCCTGCATTGATCAATACCACAACCGGTTTCCCTGTAGCCAGTAATTCTTTCAGCAGCTCTTCCTGCACACCGGGTATATTGATGTTGCTGCGGCTTTTTGCTTCACCGCTCATATCCCGGCGTTCACCGATGCTGAGAAGGATCACATCGGATTGCTTTGCCACGGTAACCGCTTCGGCAAAACCGCCCCGGTCATCCCCTTCAATGTCGCATCCCTTTGCATAAAGTAATGTTGTGCTGCTGCCCACTTTATTCTGCAATCCTTCCCACTGCGATACAATGAAGTTGGAATCCACTCCCGGCACTTCCACATCCCAGAAGCCCTTGTTTTGTTTTACGGCTTTCACCAGCGGACCAATGAAGGCAATAACTTTTGTATTCTTTGATAACGGCAGCAGGTTGTTT
>DMRT01000180.1 GCA_003455235.1 Chitinophagaceae bacterium | reverse complement strand
GTGCGTATCATTGATAAGATCGATTTCCGCAAACTGAAGAACCATCCCAAATGGATCATCGGCTTCAGCGATGTTACCGTATTGCATGCCCACCTGGTAACCAGGCTGAAGACCGCTTCGCTGCATGCCCCCATGGCATCTGCCTTTAACGAAGGCGAAAATCAATTCATCCGGGCATTCAAAGATGCCGTAACGGGTAAAAAAGCAACATACCGTTGCAAAGCGCATGCGTACAACCGGCCCGGAACTGCAACAGCTGAACTGGTGGGCGGCAATCTTTCCCTGCTCACCCATCTTACCGGTACGGCTTCGGATATTCAGACAGCCAATAAAATTCTTTTCCTCGAAGACATCGGCGAATACACCTACAACATCGACCGCATGATGTACCAATTAAAACGGAGCGGCAAGCTGGATAAACTGGCCGGGCTCGTCATCGGCGGATTTACCGACATGAAAGACACCGAACGCCCCTTCGGCAAAAAAGTATATGAAGTGATCCGGGAGATCGTGGCCGGGTACCGTTACCCCGTATGCTTTGGCTTTCCCGTGAGCCATGGCAAGGAAAACTATGCCCTGAAAGTGGGTGTGCCGTATCAATTATCCGTTACAAAAAAAGGAGTTTCCCTGGTTGAAAAATAAATTGAACCACATAGGCACATAGGTTACATCTATGTTTTCTATGTTCCTATGTGGTTGAAAGAATAAAGGCTAATTTTAAACATCAACAGGAACGGAACAACTGCCAATGAACAACAATACGAAAATGGTTTTACCGGTGATTGTGATCGCCCAGTTCCTGTGCACCTCACTTTGGTTTGCCGGCAATGCCATCATTCCCGACCTGGCCATTGAATTCAATCTCGACCGGCCTGCATTGGGACATATCACGTCAGCCGTACAATCGGGGTTCATCACCGGAACCTTTGTGTATGCTTTCTTCCTGATTGCCGACCGGTTCAAAGCTTCTTCGGTATTTCTTGTAAGCGCTTTGCTGGGCGCAGTTTCCAACCTGGGAATGCTGACCGGTGAACAAAGTATCAGCAGCCTGATGGTATTCCGTTTTCTGACCGGTTTCTTTTTAGCCGGCATTTACCCGGTGGGCATGAAGATCGCCTCCGATCACTTTGAAAAAGGATTGGGCAGGGCGTTGGGATTCTTAGTAGGAGCACTGGTGGTTGGAACGGCATTCCCTCATTTATTAAAAAGCCTCACCACCTCTTTATCCTGGAAAACAGTGTTGATACTTACTGCTTTACTTTCGGTATGCGGCGGCCTGCTGATGAAATTATTTGTTCCTGAAGGCCGGTATCAAAAAAGAGCCCAGGCACTTCAGCTCAATGCCCTGTTCCGTGTTTTTAGAAATCCGGAATTCCGGTCAGCCGCCATGGGTTATTTCGGGCATATGTGGGAGCTATATACTTTCTGGGCCTTTGTTCCGGTAATGATCGTCACGTATAAAAATCTTCATCCAGGCACCGGGCTGCCAGTTTCATCCTGGTCGTTCTGGATCATTGCATTGGGCGGACTGGCCTGTGTAGCCGGTGGTTACCTGTCGGTAAAATCCGGTGCGAAAAAAATTGCTTCCAGCGCTTTATTGCTTTCGGGCTGCTGCTGCCTGGTATCCCCGATTGCATTTCAATTTCCCGTTGTTATCTTTCTTGCTTTTTTGATTTTCTGGGGATTGGTGGTGATCGCCGATTCGCCCCTGTTCTCCACCCTGGTGGCTTTAAATGCCATCCCGGAGATAAAAGGTACGGCGCTGACTACAGTAACCTGTATCGGGTTTTCCATTACCATCGCAAGCATCGAGTTGATGAATTATCTTGCAACAGTATTAAACCAATCCGTCATTTTTATGTTTCTGGCCATAGGGCCTGTGACCGGTTTATTCTTTATGTTTTCAGGACGTAAACAATCCAACGCCGGGCAACAGTCATGAACACGGTACGATCCATATTACACAGAACAGGAATGCTGCAACGCATCAAATACTCATTTGCGGGAAGCATCTATCTGTACCTGTTCAGGCCGGAATTAAAAAAACAGGCAGAAAAAGAATCCGGGTTTTACAGATCCTTTCTTCCGGACTGCAAACTCATTTTCGATATCGGCGCCAACGACGGGCATAAGACAATTGTTTTCCGGGAACTGGCCGGCAAAGTGGTTGCTGTTGAACCCGATCCAACAAATCTGCAAATATTAAATGCGAGGTTTCACAGAAGCAGGACTGTATTTATTGAACCCGTTGCCGTAACCGATAAAGCCGGGGAATGTGAACTCTATATTGAAAAGCCGGGCTCTGCATTGAATAGTATAAACCCCGAATGGAAAAGGATCCTGGAAGAAGAGAACCGTGACCGATGGGCAGAACCCATTAAATTCTCGGGAACTTCCATCAACGTTCCTGCAAAAACACTTGATGAGCTTATTCAGAAACACGGGGTGCCGGATTTTATAAAGATTGATGTAGAAGGAAATGAAAAGAATGTGCTGAAAGGATTGTCACATGCCATAAACTGTATCTCCTTTGAAGTGCTGTTACCCGAGTTCAGGCAGGATGCCATCGACTGTATGGAAATGATCCATGCAAACAACCCCCGCCTACTGTTTAACTACGCAGTGAAAGAAAGGCTGATGCTGGATAAATTCAGGCCGCTCGCCTCATTCAGGGAAATACTTGCCGGCTTGCCGATGCCGCATCTTGAGATCATTGCCAGGGCTCCGGTTTTTTCCTGAACGGCACTTTATTTTCCACCAAACAGATGGCGGGTGACAGAATTAGTAAAGCCCAGTTGCTTATGAAGAAAGACAGCGAGTAAGAATGTATAAAGCAGTATACTCAACCAGGATATGTATACCGCCGCAGGAAGCCCGTACCCCGGGATGAAAATATAATTGGCTGCTGCTTCAAGAACCAACACCACAAGCAACGCATAGAATGAATACCGCTCGTTGCCGGATGTTTTTAATACCAGGTTAGAACTCCCGAACAGGGAATAGAACAGGGGCGCCGTACACATGATGGCAAGCAGCCTATACATTTCTCCAGACGCAATGCCAAAACTCTGCAGGTAAAAATACCCGATTGACAGAACCCCGGCCAGGCAAAGCAGCTGAAGCAGCAGTATCGTTTTTGATGAATTGCGGAACAAGGCCTTTGATTCATCCGCCTGCCCGTTGGCAAATGCATACGAGAATTTTTGCGGAAGAAAGTAGTTGAACAGGAAGTCCGGAATCAGTACGATATCAGATATCCGAAGCAGGATCTGGAATTTTGCCGCATCGGCATTCCTGCCGAAATAACCCAGGAACAATAATTCCATCCGCGAAAAGATGCTGTACCCAAGATAGATGCACATGAAGTAAAAGCATTTCTTCATCCACTTCTCCGCCACATAACGCTGTTCCGGGGAAACAAGTTCTTTTTTATAAACCCGTACAGTCATTACAAGAAGCGCCAGCAGTAGCCCGCCAAAGACAAGGCAGTTGATTAAATACAGTTCACTCAGTGAAAGTGATGCTTTGCTGTAATAGTAATATATGATCACCCCAAACAGCAGCAGTGGTTTCAGCACATCCTCGAACCACTGCACCTGTGTAACGATGTGGAATATCTTCAGGAATGCCTTGATGAGGGCCAGCAGCGAGAACAGCAGCAACAGGGTAAGATAAAGATAAAGCTGGTCAGCTTCCAGGAAACCCAGGAGATCTTTTTTATAAAATGTGCCTGCTACCAGTAATATACCGAGTAAAATATACAGCAATAAAAAAGTGAGCAGGGCTTTTTCCACAAGATACCTCCCTCCTGCTTTTCCCTTCTCACTGCCCAATAACTGCGGTAATTTCTGAATGAGATAGCCATCCCATCCAAACGTGAGGATCATGCTGCCCAGCGACACCCAGCTGATGAAGACGGTGTATTTGCCATATACCTCCAATCCCGTTACTTTTGTGAGATAAACATTGGTGATATACACCAGCGCCAGGCTGATGGCCCATAACAAAAATGTTTTGCTGAGTTTGGAGAATTCCACGGTATTGTCAAAATAATTTTTCCGTACCGTAAGAAGGAGTTTCTTCATTTTTTACACTTCACAGAATTAAAATTAATGAAACTGCTCGCAGGAAAAAAAAGAAAGGTAGCCGTGCTGTTCCCCTCGGGCCTGGGCGACTCCCTGCTTTTTATCCCCTTGCTCAAAGAACTGAAGCGAAAGGATTTTCACATCACGGGCATTTTTTATTCTGCCTTTGACAACGATGTTTTCTACCACGCCCCCTTCGTGGATAAAAAAGTATTCATCCGGTCAAAAGCTTCGCTGCTGCTTTATTCACTCGGCCGCCTCCGGCATTTCGCCAATTATTACATCAATCACCTCGGAAACGGATCGGCCATTCAGCTTTCGGCCCGGCTATGCAGCAGGCGGGTGACGAGAACGCTCATCAATGGCATCCATACCGCCAAACGTCAAAGAACGCCCGTGCCTGGTTTGTCGGATGCTGAACAGAACCTGCATTTACTGTACAGCACGTTAAACTCGAAGATCAGTAACATCAGCAGTTTCCTGCTTCCGCCTTTACCAGTGGCTGAAAAAAGAGTGAAGCCGTATTTTATTATCCAGGTTTCTGCCGGCAACAACACAACTCCCTTCAAGAACTGGCCCATGAAGAACTGGGTAATACTGATTGAACGTTTTTGTAAAACATATCCCGGCATTGATTTCCTGGTACTGGGCGACAATACCGAGACCGGTTATATACGGGAACTGGAGAAGGTATCGTGCAGCAATTGCCACATACTCATCGGGCAAACATCCATTAAACAGGTAATGAGTATTACGCAGAACGGCCTGGGTTATATCGGGCTCGACAGCGGCATCATGCACATTGCCGTTGCACTGCAGAAAAAAACGCTTACCATTTTCGGCGGCAGCAATGAACAGTTATACGGTTATGAGAAGATAGATCCGGCAAATCATAAAATAGTAAAGGCAGGTATACCCTGCAGACCCTGTTCAGGCTGGAAGGATGCAAACCAAACCCGTGTAAGTGACCCGATGCAATGCCCTGATTTCGCCTGCCTGCATTTGATCTCACCGGAAATTGTTTTCGACGAAGCTGTTGCACATTTCGGGTTATAGGATCATGTCTTTATTTCTTCTGCACCCGGCTCCTCGTGCCTCGAAAACCAGAAACATCCCAGGAAAGCAACCCATGCAAAATAGTTGATCCGCATCAGTACAAAATCAAACAGCACAAACAATACGAAGAACCCGGCAAGCCAGCGGTCGTATTTTTTGGTAAAGAACCCGGCAACAAAAACAAGTTCCAGCAGGGTAACCAGCAGGTATAGCAGGTAGGAAATATTTTTGTGCATGATGAGGTATTGAATGATCCGGGAGAACCAGTTGCCCGGTGCATCTGCCAGGTAAACCGCGTGCTGGTGAACCAGGATGGCACTCATCTGGCCGGAATGAAACAAGGCCCCCGTTCTTATCTTCCATAAACCGGCCGAAAAAAAGAAGAGCAGGAAAATATACCGCATGGCATGCATCATAAAATAAAAACCCTTTGCAGAGGAAGGCACGAGTATCCAGGGAAGTAATATCCAGCCGGCAAATCCAGCAATACTAAGGGGCGTGAAGGAAGAAAGCAGCAGCGCATACACCAGGTTGAAAACAGCATGCAAAGCTGCCATGATACCCCCCCGCCGGCTATTGATAAAACCCAGGGTTAACAGGGGCAGCAGCAGGTAAAGCAGGTCGAACAGCAACTGAATCCCGTAATTATTTTTAATAGCCTGCTGGATGCCGGTAACAAAAAAAAGGTTGAGGGTAAGATCCAGCCGGTTTAAGAAAAAAACGGGCTGCAGTTGGTGAAAAAGCAGGTGATTGAAGAACAACCATGCATAGCTTACCAGGAAGCAGGCGGTATAAAAAACCGCAAATTTTCTTTTATGCGATTGATCAATTACCAATGCTGTATAATTTAACAGCCATACCGGCCGGTTGCAGCCGGTTGTTCTGCCAGGTAAGGTCTTGTTTATAAATGGTAAGATGTGACACCGGTTTTCCGGTAGTTCTTTGCACACAGCCGGCATACCAGCGGAGGAATACACTGTCGGTAATGCGGTTGGTATAACGATCAATTGTCATCCCTGATGAGATGCCGGTATAACCAACGTATTTTTTCATTGTGGCAAATGCATCTTCGTTGATCTGCTGCTGGCGGGCATAGATGTCGGGGTAGATCTGCAGAATGTCGCGGTTGGTAAGTGAAGCACCCGCATTGTTCACCGGGACATGGTCTGCTTCCACCCGGTAAACCGTTTGTGTATCGTTTATGTGCAGGATGCTGCTGTACATCCCGTATTGCAGTACCGGCGTTGCCACCAGTCCCCACTTGTAATTGATCACTACAAAAGAAATGATGTACAGGGTAAACAGGCCACCAAGTACTTTATTATACCGGTATAGTTTTTTGATGAACATCCGAGAATTATATTGCTGAACCGGAGGCCGGTTTATTTCAGGCTGTTGATGATGGCAGCAAAATCAGCAGCCACTAAACTGGCGCCTCCTACCAACCCTCCGTCCACATCCGGCTGGGCAAATATCTCTTTGGCATTATTTGCTTTCACACTCCCCCCATAAAGAATGGAAATACTGTCTGCTATGGCCTGCCCATATTGTTTCGCCAGTACGCTGCGTATATGTGCATGCATCTGCTGAGCCTGCTCGTTGCTGGCGGTTTTGCCGGTGCCGATGGCCCAGATGGGTTCGTAGGCAATCACAAAACCGGTCATTTGCGCTGCAGACAAATGAAAAAGGCTTTCCTTGAGCTGTGTTTCTACAAAGTTGTTTTCATTTCCTGCTTCCCGAACGGACAATGCTTCGCCACAGCAAAAGATCGGTTTCAACCCGTTTTCTAAACTAATATTCACTTTGGCGGCCAGCATGGCATGGCTTTCATTAAAATATTCCCTGCGCTCACTGTGGCCCAGTATCACGTAATCCACCGAAATGCTTTTCAGCATTTCGGCGCTTACTTCACCGGTGTAGGCACCGCTTTTTTTATCATAGCAGTTCTGAGCAGCAACAAATGCGTTCTTTTTTCCCGACAGTTTATTCTTTACATTGATGAGGTAAGGAAAGGGAACGCCGAACACAGCCTGCTGGTTTTCGTTAAGGGTATGAGGAATGGCCAGCAGTTCGTTCATTAACGCCTCAGATTGTTGCAGGGTAAGATTCATTTTCCAGTTTGCGGCAGCAATTTGTTTACGCATGATCAGTTGGTTTTAGTATAATTTGTAAATATCTGTCAAAATCTTTTTTTCCTCTTCACGGATAGCCATTCCTTTCATTTTTTTCCAGTTGTTGATATCAGTAATGGCTTTATCCAGTTTATACCGGGTGATACCGTCTACACCCCAGGAAAAATTGGGAATGAGTTTGGGTGTAAGCGCGGGAGACACCACATTGCAACACACGCCCACCACGGTGCCGGTATTGAAAGAGGTATTGATGGCCGCTTTGGAATAATCGCCCATCAGCAGTCCGCCCTTGTTACCGGCGGCCATTTCTTTTTTGTCGGCATCCAGCCAGTATTTCACTTCGCCAGCGTTGTTTTTTACATTGCTGTTGGTGGTACCGGCACCCAGGTTGCACCATTCGCCCAGCACGCTATCGCCGAGATAGCCATCATGGGCTTTATTGCTGAATGCAAACAGTACAGAGTTCTTTATCTCTCCGCCAACGGTACAGTACGGGCCAACCGTGGTGGCGCCGTATATCTTTGTTCCCATCTTTACCACAGCGCCTTCGCCAATAGCCACGGGGCCCCTGATACAGGTGCCTTCCATTATGGTGGCGTTCTTGCCGATATACACCGGTCCTTCGTCCGCATTAATAAAGCAATGTTCCATTTTAGCGCCGGGTTCCAGGAATACCTGCGATGGTTTCACCACCCGGTTTGTTTTTGAAAGGGGTTTGCTTTTTCGTTTGGCGGTGATCAATGCATAATCTTCGCAGATGGCCCAATCATTCAGCTGGAAGATCTGCCAGGGATAGTGGATCGCTTTCAGTTCGCCCCGGTAGCCCACTGAATGGCTCACCTTAATCTTATGCAGTCCCAGTACTTCTTTATTGGAAAACTTGTAAGCCACCCCTCCTTCATCACCGGAAGAAAGGAATTCGCCGTTTTGCAGTTTTTTAATCCGGCTGATTAAAGCGGCCGTTGGCAATACGTTGGCGTGAACCAGCAGGTAATCATCTTTACCGATGCCCCTTTCTATTTTAACGGAATGCTCATCGTCGAGGTAGTTGTCTTCCCATTTGTTGGCGGAAGGAAGTTTCAGCCAGCGCTCCCATTTTTCACGGATGGTGAGTATACCGATGCGGATGTCCTGGATATGACGGGTGTAGGTGAAGGGATGAAGATTCTCCGGTTTACAGTATTCCTCTGTAAAGATGATCTTTTGCATGGGTAAAACTACTAAAAATAAAAATCCCCCCGGAGAACCGAAGGGACTTAAAGTATAGCCATGAAAAACAAACTTTAAATAAAGATAATAATCTGAATTAAATATTTTAACTTTTTTTGTAGCGCTTGTTGAACTTGTCGATACGTCCTGCTGTATCCACCAGTACGTTTTTACCGGTGTAAAAAGGGTGAGAGGTGTTGGAAATTTCCAGTTTAATTACCGGGTATTCTTTACCATCTTCTTCGAAAATAACGGTCTCTTTTGAGGGAGCGGTTGACCGGCTTAAGAACTGGTGCCCGTTACTCATGTCTTTGAAAACAACCAGTCTGTAACTTTCCGGGTGAATGCCTTGTTTCATAATTTGTTATGGTTTATGTACGGATTTTGCCGTACTGATTATACAAAGGGCAAAGATAGGGCAAAATCCTGAATTTTACCGTTGAAACATCAAAAAATCAGCTTTTCATGTTCACATATTGCATGGCAATACCCAATCCCCAGCCTTTGGAGGCCTGGATAACGGCCTGCAGATCGTCTATTTTCTTGCCCGAAACCCGGATAATATCATCCATTATAGCGGCCTGCACCTTAAAACCGCCTTCTTTTATCAGTTTCACGATCTTTTTGGCGTCTTCCTGTTTTATGCCGTTCCGCACCGGCACCTCTTTTTTCACCACTTTTCCACTTTGGAAAGGTTCCTTACTTAGGTCATAGATCTCTCCCGCCAGGCCCTGTTTCATACTGCGGCTGATCATCACATCGGTGATCTGGTTGATCTTCATTTCGCTGTCGGCTTCCAGGTTTACTTTAAAGTCCTTTTTATTCAGTTCAATCACCACATGCGAATCCTTGAAGTCGAAACGGTTGGTGATTTCCTTACTGGTTACATTTATGGCGTTGTCAAGAGTCTGCAGGTCTACTTTGCTGACAAGATCAAATGATGGCATAGTTGTATTTTTTTCAAAAGTAAAAAACCTGTCGCACAAAGACGACAGGTTTTACAAAAAGGGCCAGGTTCTTAAATAGCTTCTTAGTTGCCGCTCTTTACCCGGTTCTGCTCATCACCGGCTCCCCCGTTCTTCCGGCTGCTGGTAGCTTTCAGTTTACCCTTGCTGAAGCGGTAGGTAAAGCTCAGGGAAACGGCCCGGCTATCGTTCACATTCCGGAACTGGGCATCCACGGTTCCATACTTGCTGTATCCTTTGAACACCCCGCCGGCAAAAATATCACGTACATTCAGGCGCACACTTCCTTTGTTCTTCAACACCTGTTTGCTGAAACCGGCATTCACCTGTACAATCGGCTTGATATAAATCACCCCCTCAAGGCCCTTGGTTCTGTAGAACCCGCTCAATTCGGCTCCCCATCCTTTACCCCATTTAAACTGGTGCTGCATCTGTGCCAGGAAAGTGGTAACCCCTATTGAAATGGGTTCATTGTTCACCGTTCCTTTAAAATGGTTATTGTACACGTTGGTGTATATATTGGCGCTCCACCATTTGGTGATTGACTTGTTGGCAGAAACGGCCAGTCCAACCTGTTTGCTGCTGGCGATGTTGGCTTTTTTAATAAAGGTTTCGTTGTTCACTTCGTTTTGTTCCAGTACCTGCTGAATGATATTGGTGGTGCTGGTGTAGTTTACGGTAGTGGTCAGGAACCCTTTGTAGGTATGGCTCAGTTCAATGTTGTGTGCAAATTGCGGACTCAGGTTGGGGTTACCCTGTTCAAAGGTATACCTGTCGAGGAAGTGAACGAATGGATTCATATCCTCGTAGTCCGGACGCTGGATCCTTCTGCCGTAATTGATCACGAACTGGTTCTTTTCACTGGCGGTGTACTGCAGGTATACAGTAGGGAACAGTTGTGAGTACGACCTGTTGAATTTTGTTTCGGTGTATTCAAATTTCTTCAGCTGTGTATTATAAGCATACCCCTTGGAGATGCCTTTTGCATTGGTGTTCTCCAGGCGAAGACCAAACTGGGCACTCCATTTCTTACCTAACGGACGGCTGTAGTTTACATAAGCTGCATTGATATTTTCATCGTAGATGAAGTGATTGCTACGGGCACTGTCAAGTACCATCATATTTGTTTTTATGCTGTCGTACCGGGCATTGTTATCATTCTTCACATAACTTGATTTAATGCCTGCTTCAAACTTTGCTCCTTTCTTCAGTGGCAGGGTATAATCCACCTTGCCGCTGTAGATCCGGATATCGGTGGGCAGGTTACCCATCAACACTTCGGGGGCTTTGGTGAGGTTGCCCATGTTATCGTAATAGTAGCTGGTAAGGGGTTGTGTGCTGGCAGCGCCGTAGCTGATGTAATCCACATCGGCTGTAATCTCCTGCCCGGCTGAATCCAGCACGGTGCGGAAGTTCAGGTTGCCGCTGAAATTTTTCCATTTCTCATCGTTGCGGGTGGTAGCACCGGTTTTGCTGGTAAGCACATAGTTAGGGTCGTAAATGTCTGTATTGGTTACACTTTCTCATGTACTGGGATTGTAAAATCCATTCAGCACAACGCCCAGTGTGGTTTTCTTTGAAACAAAGAAATCGGCGCCGATCTTGGCATTGTAATAATGGCGCTGATTTTCCATGCTCGATTTCTGATCGAAGATGGATTTGATTTCTTTGGTGGCTGATTCACGGAAATTCCGGGTAATGTACAGTTCTTCTGACCGGTGGTTGCGGTTGTAGTTCAGGGTGGAGAAGAAATTCACTTTCTGGTTGCGATAGTTAAAACTCAGCGATTCATTAAACCGGGCATAACG
>DMRT01000151.1 GCA_003455235.1 Chitinophagaceae bacterium | reverse complement strand
GCACTCTTGTGCGTTCGGTTCTTTATGAAGCAATAATAGCCACAAAGACGCGAAGGCACAAAGTCTCAAGAAGCTTTGGTAACCCATCGTGTCTTAGTGCCTTCGTGGCAAAACAATAAAGCATAGCAAAATAAAAAACCCGCCGAAACTTCAGCGGGCTTTATAATATTATTATCAAAAATCAATTGCCATACTCGCTCAAAAATTTAATGCGCATAATTTTCAATCGTTCCCAGTCGTAGCCGCTGTCTGCTAATTCTTCCTGCGCCGCCTGCAGCGACGATGTTTCGCAGTTTTTGAAATATTCCATTATCTCATCCTGCTCATCATCATCCAGCATATCGCCAATGGCATAATCCAGGTTCAATTTGGTGCCGCTTGCCACAATGGTTTCCATCTCTTCTAACAGTGCATCCAGCCGCATGTCTTTATTGCGGGCAATAGTTTCCAGCGGAATTTTTTTATCAATGTTCTGAATGATATAAATCTTGTTGCTGCTCTTGTTGGCAACGCTCTTCATCACAAAATCATCGGGCCGGACGATGTCGTTCTCTGCCACATATTTTGACACCAGGTCAATAAACGGCTTTCCGTATTTCATGGCTTTACCCTTGCTTACCCCGCTGATCTTTTCCAGCTCGGCCATGGTGGTGGGGTACATGGTGGCCATATCAATCAAACTGTTTTCCAGGAAAATAACAAAGGGCGGCAGTTTTTTTTCTTTGGCCACTTTTTTACGGAGGTCTTTTAATAATTCCACCAGCCGCTCATCGGCAGCGCCTCCATCCGAACCGGAAACCTCTGCTTCCTCGTCATCCGCATTGGCTTCTTCAAACAAGTTATTCATTACAATTTTAAAAGAAACCGGTTTCTTCAAAAAGGCTTCACCCTTTTTGGTGAACTTGAGCAGGCCATATTCCACAATGTCTTTTTCAATCAGTCCGGCCAGCAGCATCTGGCGTATCAGGCTGTTCCAGTAATGGGGTTCCTTATCATTACCGCTGGCGAATACCGGTAATTCTTCATGCCGGTACATCTTTACCTGCGGCGTTGCCTTTCCGGCAAGAATGAGCAATACATACTCAACCGGGAATTGTTCTCCCAACGCTTTGATGACCTTTAACACAGTAACCGCACCGTCTTTTGCTTCTTCTTTTTCTTTCGGGTTAAGGCAGTTGTCGCAATGGCCGCAACTTTTTTTATCGTCATACTCTTCTCCAAAATAATGCAACAGTACTTTCCTGCGGCACACGCTGCTTTCTGCGTAGGCAACGGTTTCATTGATCAGCTGGGCGCCTACTTCCCGCTCGCTGAGCGGCTTATCCCTCATCAGGTGCTCCAGTTTGGCCACGTCTTTGTGCGAATAGTACAAAATGCATTTTCCTTCCAGCCCATCCCGTCCGCCGCGACCGGTTTCCTGGTAATAATTTTCAATCGACTTGGGAATGTTATAATGAATAACAAAACGGATGTCCGGCTTGTCGATACCCATCCCGAATGCAATCGTGGCAACAATCACTTCCACGTCTTCGTTCAGGAACTGATCCTGCCTGTCGGCCCGCAGCTTGCTGTCGAGCCCGGCGTGGTAAGAAACAGCCCGGATGCCGTTTGCCTCCAGCATCTTCGCCAGCTCTTCGGTTGTTTTACGGTTGAGTGTGTAAATGATACCGCTCTTTCCTTTATGCTGCTGGATGAAGCGGACGATGCTTTTATTGGTTTGCTCCAGGTTGATCTTCGGCTGGATCTCGTAATAAAGATTGGGCCTGTTGAAAGAAGAAATGAAAATTTTTGGTTTGCGCAATCCCAGGTTCTTAACGATGTCGCTCTGTACCTTGGGGGTAGCTGTGGCTGTTAAAGCGATTACCGGTATTTTATCATCAATGAGATCCATCATCTCCCTTAACCTGCGGTACTCGGGCCGGAAATCGTGACCCCATTCCGAAATACAGTGGGCTTCGTCCACCGCAAAAAAAGATATTTTCAACTCTTTGAAGAAAGCGATGTTTTCCTCCTTGGTCATTGTTTCGGGCGCCACATACAGCATTTTGGTTTTGCCCGACACCAGGTCGTCTTTCACCATTTTCTGCTGTCCTTTGTTGAGGGTGCTGTTCAGGAAATGCGCCACATCATCTTTACTGCTGTAGCTGCGTACCAGGTCAACCTGGTTTTTCATCAGGGCAATCAGGGGAGAAACAATAATGGCCACCCCTTCGCTGATCATGGCCGGCAGCTGGTAACATAAGCTTTTACCACCACCGGTAGGCATAATCACGAACGTATCATTCCCATCTAGGAGGCATTTAATGATTGCTTCCTGCGGACCTTTAAAACCGTCGAAGCCAAAATGATGTTGAAGCTGGGAAGCCAGTTCCCCGTTCGGTTTTTTCGGGGCAGCTTTTTTCGCAGTCTTGGCAGCCGGTTCTTTTGTATTGGATTTGCTTTTAGCCATATCTTTTCCTGAACACCCAGTGTTTCCTGTTTTTTTAAGGGCTGCGAAGTTAATCCAAAACAGCAGCCGGATCAAACCCCGTAAGGGAAAACAGGGTTATTTTAACGAATTGTTTCAATCACTTAAGTTAACCAAAATAAATTAACCCGCAAAAAACAATGCGTAAAAAAACGAAGCATCCTGCGGCAATTTCCTTCTTTGCATTATGCCTGAATTAAAGTAGGTTTGCGCCATTGCTGATGAACAAAGAGAAGATCATACCGGTAGCACTCCGCACAATTGAAGCAGAAACCAACGCCGTAAACGGGCTGAAACATTTCATCAACGACGATTTTGTAAAGGCAACTGAAAAAGTAGCCGGCTCCAAAGGCCGCCTGGTGGTAAGCGGCATCGGCAAAAGCGCCATCGTGGCACAAAAGATTGTAGCCACTCTCAACAGCACCGGAACCCCATCGCTTTTTATGCATGCCGCCGATGCCATTCATGGCGACCTGGGCATGATCCAGGCCGATGACGTGGTGATGCTCATCAGCAAAAGCGGCGACAGTCCCGAGATAAAAGTACTCACCCCGCTGATCCGGAATTTCGGCAATACACTCATCGGCATGGTGGGTAATACCCAATCGTTCCTGGCCCTGAACAGCGATATTGTTTTAAATACAACCGTTGAACAGGAGGCCTGTCCCAATAACCTGGCTCCCACCAGCAGCACTACCGCTCAAATGGTGATGGGAGATGCACTGGCTGTTTGCCTGATGGAGCTGAAAGAATTCAAAAGTGCCGATTTTGCAAAGTACCACCCCGGGGGTACACTTGGAAAAAGATTGTACCTGCGGGTGGAAGAACTGGCGTCTCAAAATGCAAAACCAAGAGTATTGCCTTCGGCCACCCTAAAAGAAGTAATTGTGGAAATGACAGAAAAAAGACTGGGCGCCACAGCCGTGGTAAATGAAGAAGAAAAGATTGAAGGCATCATTACCGATGGCGACCTGCGCCGTATGCTGGAAAAAGCGAACAGCTTTGAAAACCTGCTGGCAAAAGACATCATGAGCCTCCGGCCAAAAACCATTGGCGCCGATGTGCTCGCCGTGCTGGCTTTGGAAGAGATGCGGACAAACGACATCAGCCAGTTGCTGGTGGAACAAGATGGAAAATACGCAGGGATCATACATTTACACGACCTCGTAAAGGAAGGAATTATATAAACTGATTTATGAACAAAAATAATTACGTAGCCATCATGGCAGGTGGCATCGGAAGCCGGTTCTGGCCCATGAGCCGCACCGATTTTCCCAAACAATTCATCGACATACTCAACACCGGGCGCACACTCATTCAATCAACCTATGACCGGTTTGCAAAATTTATCCCGGCGGAAAATATTTATGTAGTAACCTCGGAACAGTATAAGAATATCGTGGCTCAACAGCTTCCCGAGCTTCCGCCCGGAAATGTTTTGTGTGAACCATCCCGAAAAAACACAGCCCCCTGCGTGGCCTATATTTCCTATAAACTTTTCCTGTTAAACCCGGACGCCAACCTCATCTGCGCCCCTTCTGATCACCTGATCACAGATGAAGAAGGATTTAAAGACGTTTGCGCCGGTGCATTGAAATTCACGTCACACATAAAAGCCCTGGTTACACTGGGCATCAAGCCAACCTACCCCAACACAGGCTATGGCTACATACAATATGAGCCGCACAAAGTGGATGATAATGTATACAAGGTGAAGACCTTTACCGAAAAACCCGACATTGAACTGGCTAAAACATTTATTGCCAGCGGCGACTTTTTATGGAATGCCGGCATTTTTGTGTGGCAGGTGAAAAACATCATCCGGGCATTTGAAAAATACCTGCCCGAAATGGCGGAGGTATTTGAAGCAGAAAAAAGCCACTTTAACACAAAACACGAAACGGAGGCTATTGAACGAATTTACCCGCAATGCGTAAACATTTCCATCGACTACGGCGTAATGGAAAAAGCGGATAACGTATACATCATTCCTTCTTCCTTCGGCTGGAGCGACCTCGGAACCTGGGCCAGCACCTATGATAACCTGGAGAAGGATTACCTCGGCAATGCCGTTGCCGGCGACAATGTAATGGTGATTGACGCCACCAACAACATGGTGCATGCCAATAACAACAAGCTGCTGGTGCTGCAGGGTCTCGACGAGTTTGTAATTGTAGATACCGAAGACGTACTTCTCATCTGCAAAAAGAACAAAGAACAGGAGATCAAAGAATACGTGGCCGAGATCAAACGCAATAAAGGCGATAAATACCTGTAAGCATCCAAACAAATTCCCATGCCGGAGATCCGAAGCAAACTGCCCAGCGTGGGCACCACCATCTTTACTGTAATGAGTTCGCTGGCCAATGAATACAAGGCCATTAACCTGGGACAGGGATTTCCTGACTACCCCATGAATGCGGAGCTGGCGGAACTGGTGAACAAAGCCATGAAAGACGGATACAACCAGTATACACACATGTGCGGACTGCCCGCCCTCCGTGAACGCATTGCCGAAAAGATTGAAGGGCTGTATACAACCAACGTCAACCCCGATACCGAAATCACCATCACACCCGGTGGTACCTACGCCATCTATACAGCACTCACCACCATTCTTCAACCCGGTGATGAAGTGATTGTGTTTGAACCGGCATACGACAGTTATATACCCACCATTGAAATAAACGGCGCTGTTCCGGTTCTGGTCCCGCTGGTTTATCCGGATTATAAGATCGACTGGGAGCTGGTGAAGAAAAAAATTTCAGGAAAAACAAAAGCCATCATGCTCAACACGCCGCACAACCCGACCGGGGCTGTGCTGGGCAGCAACGACATCAAAGAACTGCAAAGCATTGTTGCCGGCACCGGCATCTTCATCTTAAGCGATGAAGTATATGAGCACCTGATCTTCGACGGGAAGATACACGAGAGCATGCTGCGCTACCCCGATCTGCTGGAACGGAGTTTTGTGTGTTTCTCCTTCGGTAAAGTATATGATTGCACCGGCTGGAAAATGGGTTATTGTGTGGCGCCGGCCGGCCTGATGAAAGAATTCAGGAAAGTGCACCAGTTTAATGCATTCAGCTGCAGCACACCGGTGCAGTATGCCCTCACGGAGTTTCTGCCGAAGAAAGAAAACTACTTACAACTAGGACCCCATCTTCAAAAAAAACGGGACCATTTCCTGGAGCTTATGCAGCAAACCCGTTTTAAGCCGCTGCCGTCGCACGGAAGTTATTTTCAACTGTACAGCTACGCGGATATCAGCGATGAAAACGAAAAAGACTTTGCCATACGGGTAACCAAAGAATGCGGCGTGGCCAGCATACCCGTTTCGGTGTTTTATAAAGACGGGCAAGACAACAAAGTGCTGCGTTTTTGTTTTTCTAAAAAAGAATCCACGCTGGAAGAAGCAGCAAACAGGTTAAGGAAACTCTAACGGTTCACCCGTTTTCTAAACTCCAAACTGCCTCAAATGATGATCCAGGTGTTTATACATTGCCTGCCCCCACTGATCAGAGGTATACGAGCCAAACAGGGGGTGGGGAAATAAACCAACCTTGCCGGGCCCGAGGGTATAGAACCGGTCAACCAGCATGGTTAACTCTTTTTTTTCTTTTTCAAAATTACGATGGTCTGTTATTCTGAATGCAGGAGCGGTAGGCAGGTTTTTCCTCCAGGGCTTGTCATTATAAAGCGAATGTTTAAACAGCCACCCCACGGTTAAACCAATAAAGCTTCGTGGCAGCTTCTTCTCGCTGAGCGGAACGGAAAATGCAGCCTTGCAATGGGCCAGCATCTGTGCTGCTTCCATTTTGCCCCATTGGCGATCTGCCGAAGCAGTAAAAGCATTGAGGCGCTGAATGATCTCTTCGTAAACTTCTTTGTTAAACAAATTTTTCATACCGTTTCATTTGCCCGCCAAGATACGTTCAATTTCTTCTTTCGGAATATCCGGCATGGCTCCTTTATGTGAAGCTACTGCAGCCCCCACAGCCCTGGCAATTTCATCCAGCTCTTCATCATTCAACTTTACCAGGTTGGCTTTGTTCATCAACATCCTCGGCAGCGGATTACAGGACCAGTGCAAAAAGAATTACACTGGCCAATATTAAGAAGGCAAAATTATCCGGCATCAAGGTAACAGGTTATGCCGGACCATTGCTGGGTATCAATAATTTAAGTAGAAGCGGACTGGAAGCTCCGAAAATACCAGATGCGGTCAAACCTCCGGCAGATGAGTTTAAATTAAAGTAATGGGAGTAAAGGAGCGTTTTTATAATTTCACATCCATAATCTTCTTCTGCTTGCGGCTTTCTTCTGCCATAAAGCCCATCACGTGGCTTTCGATAGACTGATCAATGGTGGAAGTAAGTAAAGAAGGGTCACGACTGCTTACCGCCTGCACCCAGTTCTCTGCCAGCCGCCAGTCGCCGCCGCCATGCCCGTCGGTGTTTTCTTTCCATTCTTCCTTCTTGCCGCTTTTGAAATTGGTGATGGTGAAAGAGGTCATGTCGCCCGTAATATCACCATGACTGCCCATTACGCGGGTACGTCTTCCCTCATAAGAAGTAAAAGCCTCCATACTGAAGCTGGCGGTTACGTTGTCGTCAAAGAGAATGCTTGTAATATAGTGATCGGGCTGGTCATTGTCCATGCGGTATACGCATCGCCCGTAATTGGTTGTCTTCAGTTGTTGCAACACATATTCTGCCTGCTTATCTTTTTCTTCCGGAAGATCGAAAACATAATTGCGTTGCCGTTTGCGGTAATAAATATCAAGTGCCGAATAGGGACAAGCTCCTTCCACGCTGCAGCCGTCGGTGCACCGTTCGGTGCTTCCGGCCGGCGCATTCTTTTTGGTAAACCATTTCAGGTCGCCAAAAGCAGCAATGCTTTTACAGGGCTTTCCGATCATCCAGCGCAGGATGTCGAGGTCGTGGCACGACTTTGCCAGGAAGATGGGCGTGGTTTGTTTGTCATTGTGCCAGTTGCCTCTAACATATGAATGACTCATGTGTACATGTTCGATGGGCTCCAAATGCTGTACACTGATTACTTCACCGATGGCGCCGCCTTGTATCAGTTCACGCAGCTTTACAAAATAAGGAGCATATCGGAGGACATGACATACCGCAACGATCCGTCCGGATTTTTTGGCAAGCGCCAATATGTCCCGGCATTCCTTTTCACTGGGTGAAATAGGTTTTTCAAGCAACACATCGTATCCCATCTTCAGGGCCTCCATGCAGGGGCCATAATGAAGGTTGTCGGGGGTGGTAATGATTACCGCATCGGCAAACTTCGGCTTTTTGAATACATCTTCCCATGTCACGAATCGGTTTTCTTCTTTGATTGCGTGTTTGGCTGTATAACGCTGGTTGCGGATGGGAATGGGTTCGGCCACCCCAACGATGTCGAGTTTTGAAGGAAAGGCAAGGGCATAATCACCATATACATTTCCCCGGTTGCCGGCACCGCATACAATGGCAGTGACAGGCTTGTCCGGTACCGGGAAATTATTTTCAGGAAGCAGGATGGGGTTGCCTTCTTCGTCCCTGGCAAAAGAAGATACAGGCATAACAGCAGCGCCGGCAGTGATACCGAGCATCTGCAGCATTCTGCGGCGGGAGACTGGTTTAGACATAGCGTGCAATTTTTTGGGAGGATTGCTTAAAGATACAAACTTTAAAAAACGCTGTCGAAAAACAATTCTCAGACCCAAAGCATTACCAGCGTAAGCACAATTCCCGCCAGTACAAACAACAATCCCTTTTTGAAAATGGCCGTTCCCGGCATAAACATCCAGAAGGAAGAAATAACAAAGAACAGCAAAGAAGTGCCAAAAAATACATTGAGGTAAAATAAAGGGCTTTTGGTGTTGGCCTTATGTAATTTGGTTAACCGCTCCATGGCAGGCACCAATGATTTAACGGTATACTTAACTTCTCCTGTTGCTGTATTATAAAATCCCTGTGCAAAGAACAGGGTATCGCCGTTTTGCAATTTTACTTTCAGGTCCCGCTGGCGGATGGCCTTTCCCACTTCTTCAATGGGCAGGCCGGCACCTAGTTTTTTCTCTATTGTTTTTTCCTGTTTCAGAAAATTGGTATCACGAAAGATGAGAACGATTCCGCTAAGGGCGTATATGAACATAATGCCTGCCAGGAAAAATCCCAGGTAACGGTGCCAGATCCTCATGCGGTTATTCATTGTTGTTTTACTTGCCATGCTTATTTTTTTGATAGGCAAAGAAAAGGGAAGAAGAAATCCCCGGATGACGAAAGCGGGAAAAAATACACACAAACCGGAAAAAAAGGAATTAGCTTATGACCGGGACCGAAGCGGAGGCGTTGGTTCAACAGGTGGAAGATACTTGCCAATAAGCGCCTCCATCCATGTTCTTACTTCGTTTGATTGCTGAAGCAGGTGGATATATTCTTCTTCGCTTCCGGAGCATTTTAATGCAAACATTTTTTTCAGAACACTTTTCAACTCATTGTTGAGCGGAACCTGTTTACGTTCGCTAAGCAGAAGAACAGACCAGCTATTCAACAGGCGGCGGATTGTATCTTGCTGCCAATCCTTTACCTGCAGCAGCCGGGCCAGCCGCATAAATGAATGTTCCCTGGCCGTTTTGCGGCCGCTATTGTAATGGACTTTCAGTATCTCATTAAACAGCCGGCTGATGTCTGTTGCATCAAAGCCAACCGGTTTTTCGCCCAGCAAAAGCTCCATTCTTGAATCAGCCAGTTTTTTTAAAACAGAGGCCGGGCTCCGGTAGCCAGGTTGTGTTCTTATTTTTCTGGCTTCCAATGTTGCCAGCTCATGCTGTTCTTTTTTAAGCGGGCGGAAACCGGCCTGGTAATAAATCCAGAATGCACCCGAATGAATACCGTCGCTGTTGTCTTTCCCGATTTGGTAGGGGTCAACCGTGAATCGGTGTAACCTATACACGTGCCGGTGCAGGTTCAGCACCTGTTCAAAAATATATTTTGATTCACCACCGCGGTAAGAGGGAAAAATATTGAGACCGATGCGGCCACTGTTGAACAATATCCAGGAACCGGCATAGGCCACCGGCAGCCCGTTTTTAAAAACCATGTATCCCATATAGCAATCAATGGGACTTCTACGCTCAGGTGTCATGCCCATCAGTGCAATAGAAATGCCACGGGATAAGTGATAATAAGAAACATTGGGCCAGTCCGTAAAAGTTATAGGATCTATCTCCCGCAGGTGCTGCGCCAGTATGGTACGGGCGCAGCCGATGATCTGTTCTGCCTGTTCTTTGGTAAGATTAACCTGTATGGGTTTTATATCCTGCCTTACCCGGATTGAATTTTTTTTAAACAGCGAACGGTGATAGAAAATCCTTGTCAATGTACCAGGCAGCCTGGAACAGGATGCAAAACAAATCACGGTATTTAAACCCAGTGAAGCCCAAAGCTCATCACGTACAAAAGGACTGATATCTGCATCGCTAAAAATTGCCAGTAACCGGTCAAGCAGCTCTTCGCCCGGCTTGCCGGTTTGTGCCAGCCATGAACGCCAGTTTTCATTACCGTCCTGGAAGATCTCTGATTCGGCCCGGGGCAGTACAACCGTTAACACAGAACCAATGCGCCCATCATCTGCGTCAAAAGAATCAAAACGGATCTGCTCCCGGTGATGGGTGCGGAACCATTTTACCAACTCGAAACTGAATGAACTGCATAGTTCTGTTTGACTGATGCCTGAATTAAACATACGGTCCTTTACTGCCGGGTTGTTCTGTAACCGGCTTTCCTGTTGTAATAAACAACGGGATGCTGCATCATAAACGGCTTTATTATCCGGGTAAGCCAGGAGGAAAAGCAGGCAATCATTATAAAGATGCAATGCTGTTTTATTTCCGGAAGATTCTTTTGCCAGCGCCTGCAACAGCCTGATTTTTTTCGCAGCCAGGTTTTTACCAAACCGGTTGCGGATGGCATAAAGCTGCGAAAGCAAAGAGGCAGAGCTGTTCATGATCGTCGTACTTGGTGCTGAATGAATTGCCACATGAAAGAACAATAATTATCACGGCGAGAACAAGAAACACTTACGTGACAAGAAGCCGCGTTATAACAATTCATAAAGCTTTCTCAGCTTTTCCCTTGTCATGACCTTTTCCCAATCCTTACCGAGTGCATTTTCCCAGAGAGGTTTCATGCCCAGCGACACATTAATCATTTTATCAAAATCATCATCGCTAAGGCCTTTGCAGATATTTTTAGGGATGTCGATCCGGTTCTTCTCCACCATGTATTTGAATTCTTTTACGCCTTCGGGATAATATTCTTCCAGGTGATCGAACACAATGCAGTTGCCCACGCCGTGCTTGGTGCCAAGTAAATAACTCAATCCGTAACTTACCGCATGTGCTACACCCACCTGGCTGTAGGCAATGCTCATGCCCCCGGCATAGGAGGCCATCATCAGCTTGTCATCACTGTCGGCATCCCAGCCATCTTTATTCACATATACTTCACGGCAAAGCTGCAAAGCCTTTTCGCCATAGCTCTTGCTGAACTCATTTAAATAAGTTCCGTTCAGACTTTCGATGCAATGAATATAACAGTCCATTCCGGTATAAAAGCGCTGGTTGGCAGGGGCGTTGGCACACAATTCAGGATCAAGAACGATCTGGTCGAAGGGTGTGAAGTCAGAGTTCATTCCCAGTTTTTTTGTGGGGCCGGTGAGTACGGTGGTGCGGCTTACTTCGGCACCCGTTCCGCTCAATGTTGGAATACCCACTTTGTATACGCCGGGATTTTTCACCAGGTCCCATCCCTGGTAGTCGGCGCTGCTGCCAGGATTGTTCATCATCAGCGAAACAGCTTTGGCCAGGTCCATCGCACTGCCGCCGCCGATACCGATTACGCCGCTTACGGTTCCGAACTCTTGTTTGAGCTGGTTGGCAAGCTGGTCAACATAGGTGGTCTTGGGTTCGTAGGTAACATCAACAAAAATCACTTTGTCATTGCCACGAACGGGCACCCGGCTGGCCAGTGATTTCCCGTCGAAAAAATGATCCACCAGGAATACCATAGGGGAACCGTTTTTGCGATGAGGGGCGATGATCTCATCCAGTTGATTGAAAGAACCGCGGCCATAGATTACGTAGCCGACCATTTTGAAATTTCTGAAAGACATAATTATTATTTTAACCGCAATAAACACCAAGTGTCTGTGCAGGATACACAAAGGTATAATACGAATTCAACAGGGCTGGAATAAAATTAACACGTACAAATAGATTACCGTTATTCTCTTAGTGGTAAAACTCCTTCAATAATAAAGCCGCTTTCTCCAGGTCTTCCGGCGTATCAATCTCCACGCCCATATATTCGGTAACCACCATTTTCAACGCAATGCCGTTTTCGAGGTAGCGCAGGCATTCGATCTTTTCAGCCGATTCGAGCGGCGTCATCGGCCAGCCGGTGAAACTGAGCAGGGCCTGTTTGCGGAATGCATACACCCCCACGTGTTCGTAGTAAACGGGAGAAATATTTTTATCGCGGTGGTAAGGGATCGGGCTGCGGCTGAACATCAGCGAATTCATGTTCTTGTCAACCGCCACCTTTACATAATTCGGATCGGCAATCAGCTGTTCTTCCTTCAGTACCTGCATCAGCGAAGCCACCTGAACCGTTGGGTCATCAAAAACCTTCAGTAGTTTTTCCAGCGGCTCTTTCTGTACAAAGGGTTCATCACCCTGCACATTCACCACAATATCTACGTCCATGTCAGCAATGGCTTCTGCAATACGGTCGCTGCCGCTTTCGTGTTCTTTGATGCTCATCTTTGCCTTTCCACCGTGTGCCGTTACTTCGTCGAAAATGATCTTGCTGTCGGTTACCACCATCACTTCATCAAAAAGCTTGGTGGCAACCGTATTGTCGTATGTATGCCGGATAACGGTTTTGTCGCCCAGCACCTGCATCAGCTTGGCGGGAAAACGGGTGGCCGCATAGCGTGCCGGTATCATAGCGATCTTCTTCATAAACACAAAAATAAAAAGGCAAAACAACAAACCCGCCCCGCCCGTTCACTTTTTGGCTATCAATTTTAACTTTTGAATTTATTAAACTCCCGAACTCCAGAAAATAACCGCCTGCGTTTGCAGCATATAAATTTCAAACTCGGTGATGGCACCCTGTTCGGAAATGATCTTTATTTTATTGATGGGGCCGCTCTTGCCATCATATACCTCCCGCTGCACTTCAATTGTTTTATTGCCGGTGGGATTTTTAATGGTTGTATTCCTCGACGGAAAAGCATCTTTTTCGGTTATTACTTCGGGGTACTGGCCGATCAGCCTCACCAGTAAATAACATTGTTCAATGGTAAAATCGGGGAGCAGGTGAAGTTCGGAAGCCGATTCATATCCCTCCCAGCGCTGCCACTCCAGGCCGTTTTTATAAAGCTGCTTGGTCAATGTTGATTCGCCCGTTTCATTCAGGGCCGCATCGGAATTTTTTATCACCAGGGGGTTGCCAATTGCTGCCGACACCTGGGCAAAATATTCTTTCAGGGTTTTTGTACCGGCTTTTGGTACCGGAAGCGGAAGCACATAGCTGCTTACAATGTAGCCCGTTTTGCCATTGTAGTTCACTTTCCACCAGAACCCATTGAATCCCTCCGTGCTGATGGC
>DMRT01000322.1 GCA_003455235.1 Chitinophagaceae bacterium | reverse complement strand
GGTATGCCAGCAGCAGGCACAGCATACACAGCAGTTTATTGAGTATTGTCATGTGAACGTTGATTTATGCTATTTGCTGCTGAACACCGGTCTTTCAAAGGATCGTTGGTTTGGAAGGGCCCTGATTAGTTGGTACATTTGCCGTTCAAATTAGCAAGCCCCGCAAGGGCTTCCATGTTGTTTAACCCAAAAAAATCTGATTAAAAAAATGAAAGTTGCTGTTGTTGGCGCCACCGGGCTGGTGGGAAGCAAAATGCTCCAGGTACTGGCCGAACGGAATTTCCCTGTTGATGAACTCATCCCCGTTGCTTCGGAAAAGAGCATCGGTAAGGAAGTGAGCTTTAAGGGTAAACAGTATAAGATTGTGAGCGCCGCCGACGCCATTGCCGCCAAACCGAACGTAGCCATTTTTTCGGCCGGCGGAAGCACATCGCTGGAACTGGCTCCTCAGTTTGCCGAAGCCGGCATCACAGTAATTGATAACTCCAGCGCATGGCGCATGGATCCCACGAAGAAACTGGTGGTACCGGAAGTAAATGCATCTGTGCTTACCGCTTCGGATAAGATCATTGCCAACCCCAACTGCTCCACCATACAAATGGTGGTGGTGTTAAAGCCATTGCATGACAAATACAAAATAAAAAGAGTGGTGGTAAGCACGTACCAAAGCGTGACCGGCACCGGTGTGAAAGCGGTAACCCAGCTGATGAATGAGCGCAAGGGCGTGGAAGGCGAGATGGCATACAAATATCCCATTGATCTCAATGCTATTCCCCACATCGATGTATTCCTGGACAATGGCTATACCAAGGAAGAGATGAAGATGGTGAACGAAACAAAAAAGATCATCGGCGATGATTCCATCAACGTTACGGCCACCTGCGTACGCATACCTACCATGGGCGGGCACAGTGAAAGCGTGAACATTGAATTTGAAAACGATTTCGACCTGGCCGAAGTAAGAAACATTCTTTCCGGTTCGCCCGGCGTGGTGGTTACCGATGATGTGGCCAACTTCATCTATCCCATGCCCTTAACAGCACACGAAAAAGATGAAACCTTTGTAGGGCGTATCCGCCGCGATGAAACCCAGCCAAAGACGCTCAACTGCTGGATCGTAAGCGATAACCTGCGCAAGGGCGCTGCCACCAATGCAGTGCAGATCGCCGAATACCTGTTAAACAAGGGCCTTCTTTAAATCATATCCTTTCAACAGCAATGGCCCCGCGTTGCGGGGCCATTTGTTTTTATATTTGCTGCATGCATGCAATAACCGTTCAGCAACTGGTCAGCAAATTCAACCTGCTTCCCCATCCCGAAGGAGGTTACTATAGGGAAACTTACCGATCTGCGGAATCAATACCGAAGCATTCCCTGCCCGGCCGTTTTACCGGCAGCCGGAATTTTTCAACCGCCATTTATTTTTTACTGGAAGATGGGAATTTCTCTGCCTTTCACAGGATTCAATCGGATGAATGCTGGCATTTTTATGCCGGCGGACCATTACTGGTACATGTTATTCACGTAACTGGAGAATGGGAAACAATAAAACTGGGTAATGACCTGGCAGCGGGAGAATGTTTCCAGTACGTGGTTCCTGCGGGTTGCTGGTTTGCCAGCGAACCTGCACCAGGCAGTACGTTCAGCTTCGTGGGCTGTACGGTAGCACCGGGGTTCGACTTTGCGGATTTTGAACTGGCGGATGGGGGGAAACTAAGTAAAGAATTTCCTCCACACGAAGCAATGATCAAAAGGCTTTGCAGAGATTAAGAATTAACCGATCACCCAGGTTTCATTTCCCCGTAATAATTTATCGAGGTCTCCTTTTCCTTTTTTGGCAATGATCTCATCAATCTGCATGGTCATACTGTCTTCATAGCAGGCCCTGTCGGTTTCATAAAACACACCAAACGGCCTTGGCAGGTGACCTTCCAGCCTGGGGTCATCAAACATGCGGATCAGTATCTGCGCTTTGTAAAAATCCTTTTCATCGTGTATCCAGAGACCAGCGGTGCCTTCGCTGGCAATATCCACAATAACCGGTTTGAATCCATCAAGCTTAATGCCCTTGTTCTGCGTGGCACCAAAGATCAGCGGCTTGCCCTGTTCCAGGAACAGCACTTCATCGGGTTTGCTGGCTTTCTCGGTAAATATTTCAAAGGCGCCATCATTGAAGATGTTGCAGTTCTGATATATCTCCAGGAAGGAAGCGCCGCGGTGCTGCTGCGAACGCATCAGCATCGCCTGCAGGTGTTTGGGATCCCGGTCCATGGTACGTGCAATAAAGCTTGCATCGGCACCCATCGCCAAAGCCAATGGGTTAAACGGATGATCAATGCTTCCAAATGGTGTTGACTTGGTGATTTTATGCTCTTCCGATGTAGGAGAGTATTGTCCTTTCGTGAGTCCGTATATCTGGTTATTGAAAAGCAGGATGTTGATATCGAAATTACGGCGCAGCAAATGAATGGTATGGTTACCGCCAATGCTCAATCCGTCGCCATCACCCGTAACTACCCAAACACTCAGTTCCGGGCGTGCAGCTTTCAGTCCGCTGGC
>DMRT01000320.1 GCA_003455235.1 Chitinophagaceae bacterium | reverse complement strand
GCCAGTACCTGGAGCATTTTGCTTCCCACCAGCCCGGTGGCGCCAACAACAGCAACTTTCATTTTTTTAATCAGATTTTTTTGGGTTAAACAACATGGAAGCCCTTGCGGGGCTTGCTAATTTGAACGGCAAATGTACCAACTAATCAGGGCCCTTCCAAACCAACGATCCTTTGAAAGACCGGTGTTCAGCAGCAAATAGCATAAATCAACGTTCACATGACAATACTCAATAAACTGCTGTGTATACTGTGCCTGCTGTTGGCATACCTGCCCGGCAAAAACCAGGTAGCTAATCGCTATGATATAATAATTGACGAACTGATGGCCGACCCCACACCACAACTGGGATTACCGAATACGGAATGGATTGAGCTTAAGAATACTTCGGCTGTTGCATTCAATTTATCCGGCTGGCGCATTGGTGATGTTGCCGGACAAAGCGGAGCAATGCCTAACTACCTGTTGCAACCCGACAGTTTTGTTATTGTGTGCACGGCCAGTGCTGTAGCTGCCATGAGTGTATTCGGACCAACGATCGCTGTTACCGGTTTCCCCTCACTGGATAATACCGGCGATGTTATCTACCTGAGAAGTCCGCAGAACAGGATCATTCATTCCGTCAGTTACACCGATGCCTGGTACCAGAATGAATTGAAGAAAGATGGTGGCTGGACGCTTGAAATGATAGACACCAGGAATCCCTGCAGCGGCCTCAGTAACTGGAAAGCAAGTACGGATGACAGGGGAGGAACGCCGGCGAAAAAGAATGCCGTGGATGCCATGAACAAAGATTCCGACGGCCCGGCATTGCTGCGTGCATTTGTGTCCGACAGCTTGAATGTTGTATTGCTGTTTGATGAACCATTGGATAGTCTGAATGCCGTTGCCGCAAACAATTACTCCATCAGCGACGGGGCCGGGAACCCGCAGTCGGTGGTGGTGGTTTCACCGGTCTTTGATAAAGTAACCCTGCGCCTGAATGGTCCGCTCGTTCGCAATAAAGTGTATACCATTTTGGTATCTGCGGTTACCGATTGTGCCGGAAACGGTATTGGAACCAGGCACAGTGCAAGGCTTGGGTTGAGCGAACCGGCTGACAGCCTTGATGTGTTGATCAATGAAATATTGTTCAACCCGAAATCCAGTGGGACAGATTATGTGGAAATTTATAACCGCAGCAATAAGATCATCGACCTGAAACAGCTTTCCATTGCTAACCGGAATACTACAGGAGCAATAAGCAATATCAGACAGCTGAGTGCGGATAATTATTTGCTCTTCCCGCAGGATTTTATGGTGGTTACCGGGGATCCTGCCATTGTTAAACGGGAGTACATCAGCCTGAACCCTGAAGCTTTCATTGCGCTTGCATCCATGCCTTCGTTAAATGATGACGAAGGCGATGCGGTTCTGCTGAATGCCCAGGGCAGGATTGTCGATGAACTGAAATACGATGAAAAATGGCATTTTAAACTGATTGATAACCCGGAAGGAATTGCGCTGGAGCGGATCGATTATAATGCTGCCACTCAAAACCCGGCTAACTGGCATAGTGCTGCTGCCAGCGTAGGTTATGGCACACCCAGCTATAAAAATTCACAATACCGGGCCGATCAGCAGGTACAGGGAGAAGTAACCCTGACACCCGGCATTGTTTCGCCGGATAATGATGGCATGGATGATTTTGCCATCCTCAGCTGCCATTTTCCATCTCCCGGCTATGTTGCCAATATCACCATCTATGATGCGGCGGGAAGACCAGTCCGTTATTTACAACGCAATGCTTTGTGCGGAATAAAAGCTAACTTCCGTTGGGATGGACTTGGTGAGAAAGATCAAAGACTGCCGGTAGGGATCTATATCGTTTATACCGAAGTGTTCAACCTGGAAGGGAAGAAGAGGCAGTTCAGGAATGTAATTGTGCTTGCACGCCGGAATAATTAATCATCAAAATAACAGAACCATGCACCCCCGAATTTTACCGGCAATAATTATTGCTGCTATGCTAACTTCATCCTGCAATAATAATTCAGAGATGAAAAGAACAGCCTATAAATGGCCCGACAGTATCAAGGCTCCTGTAGCGGAAAAAAAACCAAAGGAATTAACGGCACACGGCGATACCCGCATCGACGATTATTACTGGATGAACGATTATTTTAAAAAGGGACCCGACAGCACCCGTGCCGTGGAATACCTGGAGGCGGAAAATAAGTACTACGACACCATGATGGCCGGTACCAAAGCATTCCAGGAAAAACTATACAATGAAATGAAGGCAAGGATAAAAGAGAAGGATGAAAGCGTACCGGTGTTTAAGAACGGCTACTATTACTATAACCGGGTGGAAGAAGGCAAGGACTATTTTGTATACTGCCGCAAAAAAGGGTCGCTGAATGCAACCGAAGAAGTGCTGCTGGATGTAAACAAGATGGCAGAAGGACATAATTATTTTTCAGCCACCGGTTTTGACGTAAGCATAAATAACAAGCTGCTGGCATACGGTATTGACATGCTGTCCAGGCGCCAGTACACGATCTATATAAAGAACCTGGAAACAGGAGAAGTATATAAAGATGCAGTTACCAATACAGAAGGAGACCCGGTTTGGGCAAACGACAACCTGACCTTTTTTTACACCTCCAAGAACCCGGTAACGCTGTTGTCTGAAAAAATTAAAAAACACAAACTGGGTACTGATGCGGCGGCTGACAAAGTGGTGTACGAGGAAAAAGACCAGAGCAATTACATCGGCGTGGGAAAAACAAAATCGGATAAATTTATCCTGATCAGTTCGGGCGGCACCCTGTCTTCTGAAACAAGGTATATTGATGCGTCCAGGCCCGATGATGCGTTTACGGTTTTTCAGCCCCGGATGAAGGAAGTGCTGTACGACGTGGATCATGCCAATGGACAATTCTACATCCGCACCAACCTGGATGCAAAGAATTTTAAAGTGGTTACCTGCACCGAAGAAAAGACGGACAGCAGCAACTGGAAAGAAATGATTGCTCATGATAAAGACGTGCTGATACAGGGAATGGATGTTTTCAAAAATTACCTGGCCGTATCAGAAAGAAAAAACGGGCTTACCCAGGTGCACATCATCAACCTGCACAACAACAGCAGTCACTACCTGCCATTCGAGGAGCCGGTTTACCTGGCCAACCTGATGTACACACCCGATTATAATTCCGATGTCATACGGTTCAACTATACGTCGCTCATCACACCTTCAACGGTATATGATTACAACATGGGTACCAAAGAAAAGAAAATGATGAAGCAGCAGGAAGTGGTTGGCGGGTATGATAAAACACAATACGAAACAGAACGCCTGTTTGCTACAGCCAAAGACGGCACCAAGGTTCCCATTTCGGTGGTATATAAAAAAGGGTTTAAAAAAGACGGCAACGGACCCCTGATGCTGTATGGGTACGGCTCGTACGGCGCCAGCATGGAGGCCACATTCAGCAGTGTGCGGCTGAGTTTACTGAACCGGGGCTTTGCCTACGCCATTGCACACATACGCGGTGGCCAGGAGATGGGCCGTTACTGGTACGAAGACGGGAAAATGATGAAGAAGAAAAATACATTTACCGATTTCATCGATTGTGCTGAATTTTTACTGGCGAACAAGTACAGCTCCAAAGAACACCTGTATACCAGTGGCGGCAGCGCCGGCGGCTTATTGATGGGCGCCGTGGTGAACATGCGCCCCGACCTGTGGCACGGGGTGATTGCAGCTGTGCCTTTCGTGGATGTGCTTACCACCATGAGCGATCCTTCCATTCCGCTTACAACCAATGAATACGATGAATGGGGCAATCCTGAAAAAGAAGAAAGTTACCGGTATATGAAATCCTATTCACCCTATGATAACGTGGAAAAGAAAGCCTACCCGAATATGCTGGTCACCACCGGACTACACGACAGCCAGGTGCAGTATTTTGAACCCGCCAAGTGGGTGGCCAAACTGCGGGAGATGAAAACAGATAATAACAAACTGCTTTTATATACCAATATGGAAGCAGGTCATGGCGGTGCCTCCGGAAGATTCAAGGCCCTGAAAGACCGGGCCAGGGAATTTGCCTTCCTCTTTGCACTGGAAGGAATAACAGAATAAGAAATAAAAACAAAACCCCGGTATCTGCCGGGGTTTTTTATACGAAGCAAAAATCAATTATACAAGATCGATATCAAAGTTCACCAGCTGAACAAACTCGGTAAGGCGTTCGTCAATGTCAGCCTTGGTTATTTCTTTCAGCCGTTCGGGCCCGAATTTTTCCACGCAGAAACTTGCCATGGCGCTGCCAACGATAATGGCCGTTTTCATGTTTTCAAAACTGATGTCTTTTGTTTTTGCCAGGTGGCCGATAAAACCACCGGCAAACGTATCGCCGGCGCCGGTGGGGTCAAACACTTCTTCCAGCGGCAACGCCGGTGCAAAGAATACATGGTTCTCATGGAATAACAAGGCGCCGTGTTCTCCTTTTTTGATGATCAGGAACCGGGGTCCCATTTTCATGATCTCCCTGGCCGCTTTTACCAGCGAAAGTTCGCCGCTTAACTGCCTCGCTTCGCCGTCGTTCACCAGCAGTACATCCACTTTTCTCAGCACTTCTTTCAGGTCATCCATGGCTGTATCCATCCAGAAATTCATGGTGTCCATTACAATAAGCCTGGGGCGAACAGTCAACTGATTGATCACGCTCAGCTGCAGTTTCGGCATCAGGTTACCCAGCATCAGGAATTCAGCGCCCTGGTAAGAATCGGGTACCACCGGGTTAAAGTCGGCCAGTACATTCAGGTCGGTCACCAGAGTATCCCGGCTGTTCATATCCAGGTGATACTTGCCGCTCCAGAAAAAGGATTTTTTATCTTTTACGATCTCCACGCCGTCAAGCATTACCCCTCTTCTTTTCAGTTCATTCATTTCTTCGGGCGGAAAATCATACCCAACAATGGATATCTGCTGAACAGGAGTAACAAAATTTCCGGCTGCATAGGCAACATAGGTAGCCGATCCGCCAATGATTCTATCTGTTTTTCCGAAGGGTGTTTCAATGGCATCAAAGGCCATGGTGCCAACACAAATAACTGACATAATTTGGTTTTAGAATGATGATAAAGCAGCCCGATACTGACTACGGCGGCAAAAGTAACTGATTAAAATGATTTTAGTAAGTTGTGCCGTTAATTAAAACCACCTCTTTTGTTAGTACACATACACCCGCAGGATCCGCAGCCAAGGCTGATCAAACAGGTAACCGAATGCCTGCGGAGCGGGGGTGTTATCATCTATCCCACCGATACCATTTACGGGCTGGGCTGCGACATCAACCAGCCCCGGGCGGTGGAACGCATCTGCCGCATCAAAAAGGTAGACCCGCAAAAGGCACAGCTCTCTTTCATATGCCGCGACCTCAGCCACCTGAGCGATTATACCAAAAGCATTGACACACCCCTGTACCGCATGCTGAAAAGATACCTGCCCGGACCTTTCACCTTTATTTTGCCGGCGAGTAAACAGGTGCCGAAAATACTGCAGAGTAAAAAGTCAACCGTGGGGCTTCGGGTGCCCGACAATAATATCTGCCGCCATATTCTGGAAGCCCTGGGCAATCCCATACTCAGTGCTTCATTACCGGGAGAAATGGTGGAGGAATATACAGACCCCGAAGTGATTCAGTCAACATTCGGCGACCTGGTTGATTTTGTGATCGACGGCGGCATCGGCGGCGTCATCCCCTCCACCATTGTGGACTGCACCGGCAGCGAATGGATGATCACCCGCCAGGGACTGGGAGAAATAATTCTTGACTAAAGTACCACGGATGAAACTGAAAGCATTAGCCCCTATACTGGAAACAAAAGACATTCCGGGAACCATCCGGTTTTATACCGGCGTACTGGGCTTCACACAAAGAGGAGAATTTAAAAACGGGGAAACAATTGCCTGGTGCGACCTGGTGAGAGACAATGTGTCGATCATGTTCTCCCTGCCCAATGAACACATGAATTATGGTACGGTGATGCTGAGCGGAAGCCTGTACATCAACGTGGAGGATGTGGATGCCCTCTGGAATTCTTTAAAGGATACCTGTGAAGTGGTATATCCCCTGGAGAACTTCATTTACAAAATGCGGGAGTTTGCCATAAAAGACAATAATGGCTATGTGCTGAACTTTGCAGAGCCGGTGAGGGAATAAAAAGCCGTCCTGCCATGCGGCAGGACGGAGGTCTCAAAACTGTGGAGGTAAAACTGATTTAAATGCGATGGCGGCGGTTGTGTTTTTTGCGGTAAATGGCCCGGTTGTTCATCCGCTTATCCCTGCGGATTTCCCTTCTTTCATTGCGGGTGATCACACCATCTCTTTTTGCCCTGCGTACATCCCGATGCAGGCGCCGCTGCCCGGCAACCAAACTCCTGGTTTCAGTACGGGTAAGATCCCCGCTTCGTACGCCTTCGCGGATGCGGTGGCGCTGAAGGCGCTGGCCCGGCTGAGCCTCGGCAATACCTGCACCCAGCAAAAGCACCAGGGCAGTTGTTACAAATAATTTTAATTTCATGACTAATGATTTAATGAATAAAACGGCTATGAATACATAGACCAGTGCTGAAAGAAAAAGTTTAACCACTGTATCAGAAAAGCGAGGAGGAGGCGGGCAGGATATCAAAACTCTTACGGTGGTACCTGCATAAACCATATTGTTCTATGGCCTGGCGGTGAGCAGCTGTACCATAGCCCTTGTTTTTATCCCACCCGTATTGCGGAAATTCATGATGAAGCCGCTGCATCCATTCATCCCGGTGTGTTTTGGCCAGGATGCTGGCAGCTGCAATGGAAGCATATTTACTATCACCTTTTACAATGCAACGGTGCGGAATTTTTTTATAGGCCCTGAACCGGTTTCCGTCAATCAGCAAAAATTCAGGAACTGTTGATAATGCGTCCAATGCCAGGTGCATGGCCAGGTAACTCGCCTGCAGGATATTGATCTTGTCAATACTGTCGTTATCCACCGGGGCCACGGCATAAGCGATGCTTTCTTTTTCAATAACCGGGCGCAGCAAATCCCGCTGCTTTTCACTCAGCTGCTTGCTGTCGTTCAGTAACGGGTGCTGAAAATCTGCGGGGAGAATAACAGCTGCCGCAAACACCGGACCGGCATAGCATCCGCGGCCGGCTTCATCTACGCCGGCTTCCATCAGGTCCTTATGTAAAAAAGCTGGTAACATCTGTGTATTGGTGATCGGTTAAGAAGCGAAAGGATAAATAGAAAGGTATATATGCCGTTCGCTATTTTGCTCTTTCAAACCTTTAGCCCAAATATCCGCCAAAAGAATAAAAAAACAATCCGATGAAGATTAACAGGCTTTGCTGCAGTACATTTGCGGCGCAATGAATATGCTGCAACAGGAACGTTCTCAAAAACAAATTGCCGCCTGGCTGATGATCGGGGTGGGCATGATCATTGTGCAGGTATTACTCGGGGGCATTACCCGCCTGACCGAGTCGGGCCTTTCTATTACCGAATGGAAACCCATTACCGGCACCCTTCCGCCATTAAATGATGCTGCCTGGCAGGCAGAGTTTGATAAGTATAAAGTAACAGATCAGTTCAAATACGTACACCAGAACTTTACGCTGAAAGAATTCAAATTTATTTTCTTCTGGGAATGGTTTCACCGTACCTGGGCACGGCTGATGGGAATGGTGTTCCTCGTTGGGTTTATTTATTTTCTTGTAAAAAAGAAATTCAACAAGGGAATGATCAAACCCATGATCATTCTTTTTTTATTGGGCGCTGTGCAGGGTTTCATCGGCTGGTTTATGGTAAAGAGCGGGCTGGTTCCCGAAAAATATTTTGTAGGCCATGTAGAGCTTACCACGCATTTTATTGCAGCGCTCGGGTTGCTTTGTTACACCCTTTGGTTTGCACTGAGTCTTACAGTGAAAACGGAGCAGCGTGTGATTAACCCACCGCTTAAAAATTTTTTATACCTGCTGCTGTTTGTTTTATTCATCCAGCTGGTATATGGCGGGTTTATGGCAGGGCTGCGGTCAGCAGTATCGGCATCCACCTGGCCCGATATCAACGGGTATTTTGTACCTCCCACGTTTAGTGAGCTTACACCTTTTACCAGGAACCTGGTGGCCAACCCGCTTACCATTCATTTCATTCACCGGGGAACGGCCTACCTGCTTTTCCTGCTTATTCTGCTTTGCTGGTATCAAACAAGATCCATTTCCGGCAACCCGTTGTTCTCCCGGCTGCGCCTTGCCATCCTGTTGCTGGTGTTGCTGCAGGTGCTGCTGGGCATCTTAACCGTACTTAATGCCACCGCCCCCGGTTCCCTGGTGGTGCTGGGCGTGCTGCACCAGGCTGTTGCCATGCTGCTGCTGATGGTGCTGGTTTCCCTGCTGTTTGTTGTCCGAAAAAAATAAGATCATCGCTCCGTCCGTTGTTTATTTATTGCCGGTTATTACGGCCATCGTATTACGATCCGTTATATAATCAGTAATTTTAAACAACACGGTTTCCGATGAAAAAGACTTTCCGGAATATTTATCATTCTTTCCCGGTACAGCTTTTTGTGCTTCACTTCCGCAAAGTGCAGGTGCTGCTGCTTTTCTGGTACCTGCTGGGCAGCACCATCAACAGCGGCTTCATGAAAACATACGGTGCCGACGGGTTGTTCTTTTCTCCCGAATACCTCGGCAATGTAAATGCATGGAGCGGGGTAATTGTAGGCGTGGCACTGGGCGTGTTTATCATGAGCTGGAACATCACTACGTTTATCCTCCACAGCAAACGCTTCCGTTTCCTGGCCACCACTACGCAGCCCTTTGTAAAGTATTGCCTCAACAACGCCCTGCTCCCGCTTCTTTTCATCTTCTTTTACTTTTATAAACTGTATGTATTTGATACCAGTAAAGAACTGATGAATACCGGAGAAGTACTGGCTGTAATGGGCGGCATCCTCGGCGGCTTCATCCTGTTGCTGGCGGTATCGTTTATTTATTTCTTCGGGGCTGAACGTACCATTCAGCGTACCATTACACCCATCATTGAAATGGATCAGCATTTCAACCAGAGTTATATGCCCGGGCATTTTACCGAAGATCGTTTTGGTCTGAAAGTAAGTTCGTATCTCGGAAAGGGATTCCGTTTCCGGCAGACAAGAAACGTGGCACACTATAACCGGGAATTCCTTGATCTTGTTTTTACCCGGCACCATTTCTCCGGTATTATCAGCATTGCCCTCGCATTTGTATTCCTGATTGTGGTGGGATTTTTTATGGACAGCCCGGTCTTCCAGGTTCCGGCAGCGGCCAGCATCCTCATTTTTTTTGCGGCCATGACGGCGGTGATCGGTGCCTTGTCGTATTTCCTGCAGAGCTGGAGCCTGGTGGCCTTTATCGGCCTGCTGCTGTTTGTGGATGTTCTTTTCAAACACGAGATCATCGACCCACGGAATAAAGCCTACGGATTGAATTATGAGAAGAGGGAGCTTCGCCCGGCATATGACAAGGGCTCGCTGCAGGCCATCGCCAGCCCTGCCAATATTGAGGCAGATAAGGCCCATATGCTCACGATCCTGAATAAATGGAAGGCAAGGCAGAAGGAGGAGAAGCCGGTCATGATCTTCATCAATGTCAGCGGAGGCGGGTTGAGGAGCGCGGCATTTGTCATGAATACGCT
>DMRT01000028.1 GCA_003455235.1 Chitinophagaceae bacterium | reverse complement strand
TAAATGGTTCCATCTTTTACAAAATCCTTTCCTCCTGCATATATCAGGCTCTCTCTCTCTGCATTCGCTTCTTCCAGTATTGCTTCGGGATTGGCGGTATAGCTGGCCAGGTTGGTTTCATAAATCACCGGGCGGCTTTCAGTAAAGCCGTGTACCTGTGTTTGTGCCAGTGGATATGTTTTACCCGTTGCGGCAACATCGCACATGGAAGAGTACAGGTTGGTGCCATTGAAGTTTACCAATGGATATGCATTTTTACCGGCCCCGTTTGCAGAACGGCCGATATTGGCAGCCACCTGTTCCGGTGTTGCGCCTTCGCTTCCCCTTCCGTATCCCAGGGCAATGGCGATGGTATCTTTCTGCATACCCGGGAGAACGATCACCGGCAGCTCCACCACTGCACCGTTTTCACCGGTTACTTTCACCACGGGTTTTTCCGGGTGCACTTCATAATCACTTTGTTTGCCACCTTCCTGGTTCATTACATCCAGCTTCAGCAGGTCTTTTGCCATGGCCGGGCTCATCATCACATAGTTGTCCCAGGTTACTTTACTCACCGGGTCAGGCAGTTCCTGCAACCAGGGGTTGTTGGCCTGTGTACCGTTGCCGATGGATAATTTCTGGTACAGCACCACTTCTTTCTTACCGGTTTTGATGCTGGCAATGGCCGCAGCGGCATCGCTCAGTTTACCGGCGTTAAAAGCCGCGGTTCCTACCGGCATGCTGGCAGGTTCCACCACACCATCCTGCAGGGCTTTGTTATAAACATCGGTACTGCCGAGTTTGGTGTTCCAGTATGTTTTAAGGTATGTTTCGTAATCGTTGATCTGGCTTCCGGCAGCAGCGCTCCACTTAATGAGCGATGTCTGGAAGGCCCTTGTTTTGAACAGCGGGTTGATGGTGGGTTGCATCAGGCTGTAGTAGCCGGTCTTCGGTTCTGCATCACCCCAGCTTTCGAGCCAGTGGTTCGACGGAATAATGTACCGGCAGAGTTCCGTGGTTTCATCCATGGTTCCGTTGAAGGAAACACTCACCACTTTCTTTAATCCGTCTTTGAATTTTTTGGCATTGCCCAGGGTATATGCCGGGTTAACGCCATGAATAAACACTGCACCAACGGTACCTGCATTCATGTCGTCGATCAGCTTCATCATGTCGGCATCACTTCCGTTCTTGTAGTTGGAAGTCATTCCCCAGTTGATCGTTTTTCCATTGGCGCCGATCTGCTCGTTGATGGCGTTTACAATCATCTGTATATTGGCGTCATTGCTTCCGCAAACAACGAGGGCTTCTCCTTTGTGTGCATTCAGTTCGGCAGCGGCTTTCTCAATTCCTTTGAGCAGCTTCTCATCGGTGAGTTTAATCGGGGCAAGGCTCAGTCCCAGTTTGGCAAGCAGGGCCAGCGCCACAGCTCCCGTTTCAGAAGGTTTGTGTGTATAGCGGTCGTCGGCATTGCTGCCGGTCATGCTCATCATGCTTTCAAACTGGAAGTGCCGGCTGAGGGTTGGTTTCCCGCCGGTTATTTTCCTGTTCTGTGCATATTGATGGCTGAATTCGGTTGGACTTAACCAGGTACCCAGGAAGTCGGCGCCCAGGCTTACAATTACCTTTGCATTTTCGAAATGGTAAGAAGGGATGGCTTTTTTGCCGTAGCAAACTTCGTTGGCCAGCAGCATACCGCTGTAACTCACGGCGTCGTATTGTACATGACGGCTGCCGGGGTATTTGGCAATAAATTCGTTGATGATGGCGAGGGTGGAAGGTGAGTTCACTGTAGAAGTAAGGATCACCACCGGTTTACCGGTAATGCCGGCCAGTGAACCGGACACCATTTTATCGAACGCATCGAAACTGGTAACTTCTTTAAATCCTTTTCCATCACTCTGCATGGGGTAACGCAGCCTGGTATTATCGTACAGGTCGAGTACAGAAGCCTGAGCCTGCGCATTGGTACCGCCCTTTGTTATGCTGGATAATTCGTTCCCTTCAATTTTGATGGGGCGTCCGTCACGCTGCTTTACCACTACAGAAATAGTATCACCGCCATTTACATAAGTAGATGCGTAGTAGTTGGCTACCCCGGGAATTACATCATCGGGCCTTTTCAGGTAAGGCACCGCTTTGCGTACGGGCATTTCGCAACTGGCAGCCACCGCGGCAGCGGCCGTGCTGAAGCCGAGATATTTAAGGAAGTCCCTGCGGGGAGTTTTGGCATCTAAAATACCTTTATCATCGAGGTCGGCCAGGGGAAGCAGTTCCTCTTTAAATTCATTTTTGGTTGATTCCTGAAAGTGTTCGGTGTGATTCAGTTCTCCAAAACTTTGCCAGTATTTTTTCTTACTCATATTGTATTTAATGTGCTGATGTGCTGATAGGTTGATGTGCAGATGTATGAATTTCGAAAATGCTTTGTGTGTCAGTAAAGCCTTTCGTCGGCATATTATCGAACCAGCTAATTAGCTAATTAATTTAATAGTGACATTTTTGACATTCGGTTCCACCAATCTTCTCAACCGTTACACTGTCCATTTTATGATTCT
>DMRT01000233.1 GCA_003455235.1 Chitinophagaceae bacterium | reverse complement strand
TTGAAGTCACGGATATCTTTCATGTTGCTTTCTGAACTTTTGACGGATGTAATGTATAATACGCAATCACAAAACTGGTGGCCATTAATACGGCGCCCAGGAAAAAAGGGGCTCCCGGTAAATATACTTTTGCATTTTTTTGCGTGTAGTACGCAAACAGGTTGTTCATGATGTATGGCCCGATGATGGCGGCCAAACTCATGGTGCTGGTAATGGCGCCCTGCAGTTCGCCCTGTGCGTTGGCGGGTATTTTGCCGGCCATTACCGATTGTATGGCGGGTTGTGCAATACCGCCGAGGCAATAGGGAACCAGGAAGGCAAACATCATCCAGCTCTGGTTGGCGAGACCAAAGAGCAACATACCAGCCGAGTAAAATGCCATCCCATAATAAAGACTTTTTTCGCTGCCGATCTTCGGGTTGATGACACGGGTGAGCCCGGCCTGCACCAGTCCGACCAGCAAACCCACCACACCCAGTGAGGCGCCTACGGTGGCTTTATCCCACCCGAAACGGTGAATGGTGAAATAACTCCAGTTACTCATTACGGCATGAGCGGCCACATATAGCAAAAGGATGCTAAGCAATAATGAAGTCACCGATGGAAATTTCATCATCTGCATGAGTGACCCAACCGGGTTGGCCCGCTTTAATTGAAAAGGCCGCCTGTTTTCTTTATTCAATGATTCGGGCAGCACAAAATAACCATACAACCAGTTGAGCAGGGCCAGGATAGCGGCGGCATAAAAAGGAGTACGGTGCCCGAACAGGTCGCCGATGACGCCGCCGAGTGCCGGCCCGATGATGAATCCTAGTCCGAATGCAGCGCCCAGCATGCCGAAATTTTTTGCCCGGTTGTCAACAGTGCTGATGTCGGCAATATATGCCCCGGCTGTTGAGAAGCTGGAGCCGGTAATGCCGGCAATGATCCGTCCCAGGAACAACCACCCGTAGGTGGGCGCCAGTGCCATGAAGATATAATCGATGCCGAAACCGAAAAGAGAGCAAAGCAGTACAGTTCTTCGCCCGTAGCGGTCACTTAGGTTACCAAGCACGGGAGCAAAGATGAACTGGGTGAATGCATAGGCAACAGTGAGATAACTGCCGTATTTGGCGGCCGTACTTACATCAACGCCTTTCAATTCGCCGATCAACCCCGGCATCACCGGTATGATGATTCCAAACCCGATGACGTCGATCAATACAGTAATGAAGATAAAACCGACGGCGGCATTTCTGTTGGAGGCCATAATTGAGCAGGATATTTCCTTCTGCTAAAATAAAGGTAATTATTAAGTTCACTCTATAAAAAAAGGCTCATTGCTGAGCCCTTTATCTGTAAGTTAAACGGTTATTACCATCTTCTTCCGCCATTTCCGCGGTTGTTTGAATAACCACCCTGGTTTCCGCCGAAACTGCTTCTTTCAGTTTTTTCCCGGGCCACAGAAACGGCCATGGCACGTCCTTCCACTTCTTTGTTGTTGAGACCAAGGATGGCATCATTGCCCTCCTGTTCGGAAGACATTTCCACAAAACCAAAGCCACGTGACCTTCCGGTTCCTTTATCGGTGATAACCTTGGCAGAAGTAACCTGCCCGAATGCTGAAAAAAGTTCGTTCAATTCAGCATCGCTGGTGTTGAAACTCAGATTTGAAACATAAATGTTCATAAAATAAATTAAAATAAATAAATAAAATACCTGTGCAATAAAAAGAAAGCAACTAAAAAGGAGAATAAACTGTTACGGGAGGAAGGTTGTAAAAATTGAATCTATCCTTTACTGTGTGCTCACAGTATTAATGTACCGGACAAAGGTACACTTAAATACCGGGAATAACTAATCTATTTTCAAGGCGGATGGGTGCTGGATACCGGCTATCCGTAAGGGAATTCCCGCGGGTTCGGACAAAAAAATGCCTTCATCACAAGTTATTCTGATGACAGATAAAAAAGGGTACTTGTGATGAAGGACTATAATTATGCTAGGCAGCCTTCTTGCCCATGCCCATTACCATGGCAGTGATGGCACCAATGATCCCCGACATGACGGTGGAAGCAGCCACATCCGCTGCCATGGCAGTTTTGCTGATGATCGTAGTGGTGGCATAAGTGATGCAGTCAAAACCAATGCTTACCAGCAGGCCGATGACGGCCGCCGTAATAAAGCCATTGGCAGCCGTATTCACATTGGCTCTTACAAAAATGTAAGCCATCATAAAGCCCGAAGCCAGGTTGCCGATAACCAGGTAAAGCATATTGGGTTCCTGCAGCATCACATTACCTGCAGCCCCGGTATGGTTTTTCATAAAATCCATCAACAACATTCCATAGATCAACCAACCCAATACAAAAAAGAGGATCGAAGCGACGATTCCTCCCATGAAGAGTTTTTTAAGGTCCATAAGTATAGTTTTTGATGAGTAAATAATACCACCAACAAAATAGAGTTTACCTGTGCAAAATGCAAGCTGGCAGGGGAATAGCTTTCCACAAATGGGTAGCCGAATGTTAGCAACCGGCGCCGCTTATAGCTGAACGGTCATTTTTTGGAGAAGGATTTGTCGACCTGTTTACCGAAGAAATATCCGCCGGCCGCACCGGCCAGGGCACCCACACCCAGCCAAAGCGGATCGGACCCGGCTGCAAAAAAGGCAATACCGATTCCCACGAGGGTAAAGAAAACAATGCCTGCCGGCACCGCACTTTTATTCTTTTGTGATTTTTCGGCATTGGCCGGCGCATGAAATTCGTGGTGGTGTTTTCTTTTCTTTGAGCGTGGCATCGTTTTTATTTTGAAAGTACAAAAATCCCGGAATATTTACTCCAATCCTTTCAGTTCCTTCCTGTACTCGTACTGCAGGTCTTCGTGCATGCCGCTGATGATCTTCCCGATTTTCTTCAACTGGTTCCGGTACAGGTTGCTGATAACGGGGCTGCTTTCGAATGCAATCCCCGACTCTTTAAGGCGGCGGCAGAAGAACAACAGGAGGCGTGCTTCCGTTTCGGCGGCGCCGCTGAACCGGGCGGTTTTGGCGGCATAGCGGAGTATCTTGCGCAGGCTTTTCTTTACAAAATACAGGCTGCCGGTATTCATCTCCTCAAACAACCGGTTGATTTCTTCCTGTGCACCGGTGATGTACGCTTCTTCATCAAATGCTTCAAACAGCAGGTAGGTAAGCAGTTCCTTATTTTCTTTTTTGAATTTTGCATTTTCTGCAGTAAGTTCGGCCAGTTGCGGGGCTTCCAGGTTATTCAGTTCCGATTTTATCTCGGCAATGGTGGCTGTTTTCATGCCGCTAATGTAATCCTTTTGAGGAAGCGGGGCCGGCACCTTAAAGAAAAATGAAAAGTGATAAAAACAAAAAAACCTTCAGTACTGAAGGTTCTTCATAGTGAATTCCCATGCTTGAACAAGTTTCACAGGTAGGCGGATTTTAAACGGAGCCTTTTCAGGTGCAAAGTTGCAACAAGGAGGATATCCGGCTTGTAGGGTGATTTTATTTTTTGTGTCAATCTATTACTACATGAAAATGGGCAGTCAAAGGCTCAGGAAAGGATCTTGGAAGCTTTCCCGATCATCACCCCATTATAATATACCTGCATGGTGTAGCTTCCTTTCTGGTATTTATCGCTTTTGAGGGAAAAGAGCAGGCGTTTCTGTTCACCCTTCATATAATTGAAGTTCACTTTATAGGAGTATATTTTTTTTCCATCGGGTGTATTAAAAGAACCCGAATCCCATTCTGAATTCTTCAGCACCCGGCCATCGGGCTGCACCACCACCACCATCATTTCCACGTTGCTCAGCTGGCTGATGTTGTTGGTTACGGTAAAGGTGCCCACCAGCTTATTGGCCTGCTCGGCCCAGGTGGTTTCTGTTTCATTGTCGTTGTTCACGGCAACGGCCGAAAGTTTCAGGTCGGATGCATTGAATACGGCAAATACCGGGCTTCCCCTGTCGGGTGCTGCATTCGTGGTTACCTCTGTGTCTAATGGTTTTGAATTGTTATCTGGCTTCTTAGCCGGTTTATCCAATTGCTGAATGATGGTACTGAGGGATTGGTTCTGGCTGTCCACCAGGTTCCGCTTTTCACGCAGGTCATCGGCCCTGTTCTGCAGTTCGCCCAGTTTTTGTTTGGCTACTGTAAAATCCCTGCCGGTATTGCGGCTGTCGAGCAGTGCTTTGATCTCGTTGCTGAGCCGGAAGAACTCGGCCAGTTTTTCATCAAGTTGTGTTTTCAATGAGTCGGAACTCACCAGGGAGGAATCGAGCCTTGCATCCAGGTTATGGATGGTTGATTCATATACTTTCTGCAGGGAATCACGTATCCGGTTTGCCATGGCGGTGGAATCGGTAAGAACGATCTTCGCATTCACCTTGTATTCGTCCTTATTGGTATAGTAGCGGTAACCCCAGGTCCATATGAGTACAAAAGACACGAGAACCAACAAAAATGAAACCAGCAGCAGCAGGAGTGATTTTGCATCTTTCATCGGCTCAAAAAATAAGGTTCATAGGTTTTGGGGTGAGGATTGACTATTTGGGAAAGTTTTGATTTACGAATGCGGATATCCAGCCCACCGACCCATTCTTTACAAGGTAAAAGTTCTTGCGTTCGTTCACGCTCTGGAACTGGCGCATGATCTTGAGTAAAAGACCCGTTCCGGCCATTAAGGAGCGTTGGTCAAACACCTGGTTCACCCGTTTCACTTCTTTATTGATGGCATCCATGTTCAGGTTTTTATCGCCGGCGGTTTTTGCCATATACTGGTCGGTAAGGGTGCTGTAATTCTTTAGCAGTTTTTCACTGAAGGCGGCCACGTCTTCATACGTAACGGGCACCACTGAATTTTCAATCAGTTCCGGGTAAATGAGGGTGGCAAGCGACCAGGCAATACCACCGCTGAAGGCCACGTTATCGCTCATCGGAAAAGAGCCGCTTTCATTCACCGAATAAATAATTTCAGCATTTTCTGCCGTGGTGAGCACCCGGGCCATCTGCCGGTTATAATTGTCCAGGCTGTTATCTGATCCCAGGTTCTTTTCTGTGGCGTTGGCCACGCTTTTAGTACCCCAGGTAAGCTGAAAGAGTTTGAAGTCGTTGGTATTTCCGTTCGGAAAATAACCACCCTTGGTGTTCCCGCTTCCGATATCGATGAGAAAGGTATTGTAACGCCTTGAATCGGGAACAATACCCAGGTGAGAAAGCCTGGCTTCTTCCTTCACATCCACCACGGTTACTTTGCGTTCGGGCTCGTTGAAGTTGAACCGGAACGCATTGATCAACTGATCCACCCAGTTTTGTTTGTTCTCTTTTTCAGCTTGTATATGCACCCCGCTGCTGATGGCAGTGAACACATTGGCCGGCGGAATGCGGGCGAT
>DMRT01000291.1 GCA_003455235.1 Chitinophagaceae bacterium | reverse complement strand
AACGATGCCATCCAGACCAACCTCTTTGATGATGTGGAACGAAAGACCGATCTGTATAAAGCCATCGATAATGTTAAAAACCGTTTTGGTAAGAATTTGTTGACAAGGGCTTCATCAAATAAGAAAATAAGGAAGTAATTTTATGGTCTTTCTTCACTTAAAATTGTAATCATTATGAGCCTGCGTTTAGGGGATGTTGCTCCCAACTTTAAAGCAAAAACTACTGAAGGAGAAATTGATTTTTACGAGTACCTGGGTACCGGGTGGGGAATCCTGTTCTCTCACCCCGCTGATTATACACCGGTATGCACCACTGAACTGGGAAGAACTGCCCTGCTCAAAGAAGAATTTGCCAAACGGAATGTAAAAGTGCTTGCTGTAAGTGTGGATCCGCTCGACAAGCACCTGGGCTGGCGCAGCGACATCAATGAAACACAGAATTGTTCGGTTGATTTTCCCATCATCGCCGATGAAAGCAGGGAAGTGGCGAATTTGTACGATATGATTCACCCCAATGCTTCCGAAACATTTACGGTACGTTCACTGTTCATCATCGGGCCTGATAAAAAAGTAAAACTCATGATCACCTACCCGGCATCCACCGGCCGTAACTTTTACGAAGTGCTGCGGGTGATTGATTCGCTGCAACTGACCGCCAGCTACAGTGTGGCCACACCGGCCGACTGGAAGCATGGCGAAGATGTGATTGTGGTACCTGCGGTAAGTACAGAAGATGCCCTGAAGAAATTTGAAAAAGGAATAAACATCATCAAGCCTTACCTGCGCTATACGCCGCAGCCCAACCTGAACTAAGCAGCTGCGATATTCATACACCTAACCTGTAAGGCTTTTTAAAACCTTACAGGTTTTTTTTCAGCTGCTGCAGCAAAGCCCTGATGTCTTTTGGAAGTTCGGCCTGCAGGTCGGTTTCTTTTCCATCGGCATCGGTGAATTTTAGTCTCCACGAATGCAGGGCCAGCCTGTTCAGCATGGGCCTTTCTTCTTCATCGTGCCGGCTGAGTTTGAATTTCTTTTTAATGGAAGAAAGCAAAATAGGTTTGCCGTCACCATACAGCTCATCACAGGCAAGCGGGTGGCCCATGTTTTTGCAATGTACCCGTATCTGGTGGGTGCGGCCGGTATGCAATTGAAACTGTACAAGCGAAAAAGTTTTATGATCTTCCAGCACTTCATAGTCCGTTACCGATGGTTTTCCCTTGCGGTGAACCACCATCAGGCCTTTCTGAACGGGGTGTTCGCTGATGGGTGCATCCATCGTTCCTTTCTTTTCAGCCGGTGAACCATGTACCAGGCCGAGGTAATATTTTTCAATCCTTCTTTCTTCAAACAGGCGGGAAAAGTATTTATGGGCGACCTCGGTTTTTGCAAAGAGGATGATGCCGCTGGTGTCTTTATCCAGGCGATGAACGGTATAAATACTTCCGTATTTTGCCAGCAGCCTGTCTTTCAGGGAAGGTTCAGTTTGCTCCCGGTCGGGGATGGATAACAAACCGGCGGGTTTATTCACCGCCACGTATGCATCGTTTTCAAAGATGATCTCAGGAAGCAGTTTTTTCACTCGGTTTTCTTTTTGATGCATTCATGTATTTCAGCAGCCGGATCTCTTTTTCACTCAGGTGACGCCACTTGCCCCGTTCCACATTCTTCTTGGTAAGGTTGGCATACATCACCCGGTCGAGGCCCTTTACATCGTACCCCAGGTGTTCAAATATGCGGCGAACGATGCGGTTGCGCCCGCTGTGCAGTTCAATGCCGATGATGGACTTGTCCTTGCTGTCGGCATAGGCCAGGCTGTCAACAAAAATGGGTCCGTCTTCCAGTTTTAATCCTTTCAGTATTTTATCAAAATCAGATTTGGCCAGTGGCTTATCCAGTTTGGCTTCATAGATCTTGGTGATCTCGTAACTGGGATGTGATAATTTCTGTGTGAGATCGCCATCGTTGGTCAGCAGCAGTACACCCGAGGTGTTTCTGTCGAGCCGGCCGATGGGGTACACCCGTTCACTGGTAGCTGCTTTGATGAGTTGCAGCACCGTTTTTCGTCCCTGCGGATCGTCGGTAGTGGTCAGGTAATCTTTCGGCTTGTTCAGCAGGATGTAAACCAGGTTCTTCGTTACAAATAATTTCTTTCCGTTAAAAACCACTTCATCGGTATGCAGTACTTTATAACCGGGTTCTGTGCTTACTTTCCCGTTTACCTTTACCTTGCCTGCCGTAATCAACGCTACAGCATCCCGGCGGGAACAAACACCGCAATGGGCCAGGTATTTGTTAAGGGGCATGACGGTTGTTGGGTTTGAGGCCTGGGGTTTGAGGTTTGAGGTTTGAAGTTTGTGGGTTGAAGTTTGTGGGTTGTCTTTTGACGAAGCCGTTTTTTTACCAGCAGTTGCCGGCGGTATGCCGCGTTTGGCATTCCGGGCTTCAAACTCCTCTTTTTTCTTTTTTTCAAAAAAAGCGGCCCTTTCTTTTTTGATTTTTTTCTTTTCCTGGCGGAATGCTTCTTTTACAACGCTGTTCTTTTTTTTACCAACAAATTTCTGGAAAGGCGACTGACTCATGGTTGAATGTGATTTACTGTTGTTACAACAGGGATGAGCTGCGAAGATAGCTGATTTATCTGGTCCGAGGTCCTTGTCTGACCATCACAAAACCTGCAAAAGAATCATTTCTTATTCGCCAGCTGTCCACAGGCTGCATCAATGTCCTTGCCCCGGCTCCGGCGCAGGCGGACATTCACCCGGTGGCTGGCCAGGTAATTGGTGAACTGCTGGGTTTTGTCTTCATCCGGTTTCATGAAGCTGGCATTGTCGATGGGGTTGTACTCAATCACATTGATGAGGTGGGTGGGAATGCGCCGGTAGATTTTGATCAGGTCGTTGGCGTCTTCCAGTGAATCATTCACGTCTTTGAATAAAATGTATTCCAGGGTGATGTCATTCTTTGTCTGGTCGTAAAAATAATTCAGGGCGTCAATCAATACTTCAATATTATTGCTTTCATTGATCGGCATAATGGCATCCCGTTTTGCATCGCTGGCAGCGTGTAAAGAAAGTGCCAGGTTGAACCGCACTTTGTCATCGCCCAGCTGCCTGATCTGTTTGGCCACGCCGGCCGTAGAAACAGTGATCCGCTTCGGACTCATGGCCATGGCATCGGTAGCCGTGATGCGGTCAATGGCCTGCAGCACATTTTTATAATTCAGCAGGGGCTCCCCCATGCCCATGAATACGATGTTGGAAAGTTTGGTGTTGTATACTTTTTCACTCTGCTCGTTCAGTAATGCCACCTGGTCGTAGATCTCGTCAAAATGAAGGTTGCGTTTCCGGTCCATATACCCCGTGGCGCAGAACTTACAGCTGAGGCTGCATCCGATCTGGGAAGATACGCAGGCTGTTTGCCTTTTTTCGGTGGGGATCAGCACGCCTTCAATAAAGTGCCCGTCGAAGGTTCTGAATCTCGATTTTACGGTGCCGTCGCTGCTTACCTGGTTGGTATCCACGGTAATGGCAGGCAGGGAGAAATTTTCCGCCAGTTTCAGCCGCAGTTCTTTGGAAAGATTGCTCATTTCGTCAAAACTTCTCACGTTCTTCTTCCATATCCATTCATAGGTTTGAATGGCCCGGAATTTTTTATCGCCGATCGATTCAAAATACTCCTTCATTTCAGGCAGGGTCAGCGTTCGTATGTTCTTTACTTCGGTCATGCCGCAAAGGTACTTGGTATTTTTTTGTTGTTGCTAACAATGATAAGCGGGTTGGTCAGCCCGTATTTTCCGCCGGTTTCTTTGCCCGTTCGTCAAACACGATCAATATGGTTGTTCAAAAATTTGTAGCTTCCGTAATTAATACGGTTCCATGCGTAAATACCTTTCTTTATTGCTCATCCTGTGCTATTCCTGCAGCAGCTGTAACTCAGCCACCCGGGATACCGGTACCGATACACCGGCTGACTCGGTGCGTACGGTAAAAAGCGGGCTCAATTATCCCTGGGAGATATTGTGGGGTAAAGACGATCATATCTGGATGACGGAACGGGGAGGCCGGATCAGCAAACTGGATCCTAAGACCGGCAATACGGTTTTCTCCGCTTCCATTTCCGAAGTGGTGAGCCGGGGCGAAGGAGGCTTGCTGGGCATGGCGCAGCATCCCGATTTTTTGAGCAATGGATTGTTTTACGTGGTATATAATTACCGCAACGGCGGCGAGTACCTGGAAAAGCTCGTGCAGATGAAATACGCAAACGGAATGATACAGCCGGTGAAAACAATCCTCGTAAATATTCCAGCCGCCAATTTTCATAACGGGTCAAGATTATTAATTGCCGGCGCCGATCCAAAATTATTTATGACCACCGGCGATGCTACTGTTCAACCGAATGCCCAGAATAGTTCATCGGTTTCGGGAAAAGTACTCCGTTTTAACCTCGATGGAAGCATA
>DMRT01000289.1 GCA_003455235.1 Chitinophagaceae bacterium | reverse complement strand
CTTTTGGATAAGATTTCAGTAGCAGTCTGAGCATCTTTCTTCCTGTCTTCAATCTCACCATTTTTGATTATTTCCCTAACTTTTTTGGAAAAACATCTCAAATCTGGAGTCCCGTCTTTTTTCATTTTCATGACATTACTAATTGAAATGAGTTAAATAATCTCAGAATATAACGCTGTCTGATTTCCTCGGAAGAAAGGGTTTAAAGAGGGTTCCTCGTCCTCTTTATTTTGTTAATTAATCTTTTAAATCTCTTTATCAAATCGAATCATTTTCTTTCGATTGAGATCACAAAGATTAGATGAAAAAAGTGAATGGAAAAGAAGAATCGCTGAAACAATGAAGGCGCAACCTAAAATATAAGTATATTGATTATCAATACTGAAACAAAGGATGTTTATCATCACTGATGGTATGGTGCGGACTGCGGAAGGGCCGCTTTGATACCAGGGTTGACTTTTCCGGAAGTTTACCGGCCACCGAATGGATCTTGGTTGTTTCCAAAGCTTCCTGCAGACTTAATGGCGGAAGGATGGTAGGCAGTCTTTTTGCCAGCATGGTTTTGCCGGCGCCGGGCGGGCCGATGAGTATGGCATTATGTCCGCCCGCTGCCGCAATCTCCAATGCCCGCTTGATATTCTCCTGGCCTTTCACATCGCAGAAATCAATTTCAAAATCACGCTGGGCCAGGGCAAATTCTTCACGGGTGTTTACCATAGTTGGCTGCAGGCTTTCTTCATTTTTAAAGAACCCGATCACTTCATTGATATGACTCACGGCAAAAACATCCAGTTCATTCACCATGGCGGCTTCCCGGGCATTTTGTTTGGGAAGGATAAGGCCTTTGAAAATTTCTTTCCGTGCCTGTATGGCAATGGGCAGGGCGCCGATGATGGGGCGTATCTCTCCGTCCAGGCTCAGTTCGCCCATGATCACGTAGTCTGCTAATTTCTCCGGGTTTTCGATTTGCCCGGTGGCTGCGAGGGTGCCGATGGCAATGGGGAGGTCGAATGCCGTACCGGATTTTTTGATATTAGCGGGTGCCAGGTTCACCACCAGCTTGGTACGGGGCATGTAGTAGTGATTGCTTTTGATAGCACTCTCTACTCTTTGTAAACTTTCTTTAACGGCATTATCGGGCAAACCAACGATATAGTAATTCTGCCCCTGGTTGTTTACGCTTACTTCAATGGTAATGGTAATGGCTTCCACGCCGTAAACAGCGCTGCCGAATGTTTTGACTAACATTATCAACAATTAGCCGCTAAAATCAGTAAAGAAGAGCGATTAATGTTGTTGATTTTCGGAAGAAAGAGTGAGGGTTTCATCCGGGGGGAACCGGATTGGGTTTATTGCAACGGTGGTGACTTTAATCCCGGTGAAGCTGGAAATTATTCAAACTTTATTTTTCAAGAGTTTCCTGATATTGGAAAAAACATTTATTGTAACAACAATTCCAAGGACAGACCATAAAACCATAAAAGCAATTATTTCAAGGACAGGATGTTTAATTATATCACCGATTATGTATGGCAGTGAAATCAACCAGCCCAGGACGAATATGATTCTCACCAATAGATCAATCCAGGATATCTCTGTTGATTTTTGCATTAATAGTACAATTTAATTTCTCCAGGTTCTGCGGCCGTTGTTGGCAAGGCGAACAGCAACGGCGAAGATTTAATGTACTTTTTACGATCTATTTTTTATACATCTCTGTCCCCGGATGAAAGCTCTGCCAGCTATGCCAGAACTCCTGGTAGGATTGTACAACGGACAGCTTATTTCCTTTCAATACGCCATCAATTGATTCACCATTCATGTTCCATACCGAGCCGGTACTGTCTTTTAATGAGTACGTGGATGCATCCCAGGTAAACAGTAACTGTTTATCATTTACCTGCCGGTTCCATACATGGTAGGAAGCGTTATCATTTTCCAGCACCAGTACAATGGCTGTGCCCTGGAAGGTATCGTTGATCACCCGTTGCCTGGTGAGTTCATTCCAGTCGTAAGCTTTTGCTTTTCCGTTGATTTGAATTCCCACAATCCAGGATTTGAACTGCCAGCTGCCGCTGTCTCTTTTCTCCAGGCTGCTGTTGATGGTTCCTGCATCAAAGCCTTCCAATCCTTTGTATCGATTTGCAAAAACAGGATCGGGCTGCATCACAAGTGTGTTCGGGTATTTGCGTATCCAGGCGCCGAGGCGCATCTGTTCAGAAGGAATTTCCTTCAAAGCTGTTCCTTTGAGCGGACCGGCAATGGCCACGCCACTCACCTGGCGCCACCAGCTTTTGGTATCGGCATCTTCAAACATGGCGTTGAAATGATCCATGCCCACCAGCCGGAAATGCTGAAACTTTCCGTTCACGAAAGGGCTGTACACCCTGCCGGTACGGCAAACGGTGCAATAGGTGATCATCAATGGCTGGCCGGCAATACTGTCCTGCACCTGGTGATGATAACCGATCAGTTCAATGGGATAAGCCTTTGCCTGGCCGTTGATGGCCACACCGATGATGAGTTTATTGCTGTCGATTTTATTCTCCCCTACCGTTGCCAGCAGTTTATTCTGCGGCTGGTAAAACATTTTGTCAGCCAGAAATTTGAAATTGAACATATAGAATATGCCGGCGTACAGCAAAACGAAAATGCCCAGCAGGGTTTTCTTCCACCACCTGCTGTGGCGGAATACGTGAAGCATGGGCGGTACAAACAAGATGAGTCCGGCGATCCTGATCCACCAGATATATTGGCCGATGAAATAAGCAATGTCAATGGTATTGGAACGCTGGCTGCCCGGAAAAGGCATGATGAAATACACCCGGAGAATTTCTGTGGCCAGCAGGATGAGCAATCCTGTTATTAAGAGTAAGGTTCTTTTCATGGAATAAATGTACAGGTTTTATCATTGAGCATTGACTATTGAGAATTGGGTATTGAACATTTCTGCATAATGTTCAATACCCAATGTTCAACGCTCAATTTTCAACAGGCTGCCTTTGACTTTCAAAGCCTCTCCAGCATCTCCACCACCCCTTCCCGCTTCAGGATGAGGTAGCCCAGCCGGTCGTTGCTGATGCCGTCTTTGAGGTGATAGCTGAACAGCAGTTGTCCATCGGCCACCGATGTTTCAAAATACTTAAAGCTGATGTTGGGGTATTTTTTCAGTTCTTCCCCGATCTCGTACAGGTGAGTGGAAAGAATGAAGAGAGAGTTCTTAATTTTCAGCAGGCCCTCAATCACAGCACTGCTGCACTTCATGGCATCCTGTACGTTGGTTCCTTTAAAGAGTTCATCAATCAGGATCAGCCATTTTTTTCCGTTACTTATTTTCTGGATGGTGGCCCGGATGCGCTGCACTTCATTGTAAAAATAACTTTCGCCCCGGGTGATATTATCCACCACGTTGATATTGCTGAGCATGCCATCGAAGAAGGTCAGTTTCATCTGTTGCGCCGGAACGCCCATGCCGATGTGCGCCAGGAAAACAGCAATGCCTACCGATTTGATGAACGTGCTTTTACCGGCCATGTTGGCGCCGGTTAAAAAAAGAAAATTTGTTTCCTGGTTCAGCAGCACATCATAGGCAACCGGTTCATTCACCAGCAGGTGATACAGTCCTTTGCTTTCCACCACCGGCCCGGGGCTATCTACAAATCCGGGAAACACCAGCTTGTATTGCTGCATCGCTTTGGCCATGCCATACCAGGCATCCACCTGGGCATACAGCACCACCAGGTCGAGCATATTGTGTTTATAATTATAACGGATGAAATGGGCAAAGTGCAGTTGCTGCGCCTTCGTCATCGTTTCGGAACCCCGGTGTTTTGAAACGATTTCAAATTGCGGCTTGTTGATGATGTGCTGAACACTGGTCAGTAGTTTTTTTAGCGGTGCCGGCTGGGCTTTCCCGGAAAAAAGCTGCAGCAGCTGTTGAAAGCCCTTAATAAAATCAAAACAATGTTTGGCCGAATAGGTCACCAATGCATAATCCGGCCCGTGCAGTAATTTATAGGCATATGCATCCAGGGCCGAAGGATTGGCGGGAATGAGGTAGATGTTGGAATCGAAGAATTTTTCCACCACCATCACGGTTCCGTTGCTGATGGTTTTTGGCCATACCGGCTGCTGCTCAATAAACAGCTTAATAGTCTGCTGTATGTCTTCTACTTCTTCTTTAGTGGACAATGCCGTACTGAAGTTGATGCGGAGCTGTTCGCTTCCATGCGTGGTACTGCAGAGATCGAGTTTATCCAGTACAGACACTTCATCGGCCTGGCGGAATACCGAAAGATCATTGAGCGTTGTTTTGTCTATATCCATACCCCTATCCCCTAAAGGGGACTATTATATTTTACCGGTTAAACGTTAATCGTTGTCCTTTTGTTGATTCATTGAACTGCCCGTTTGTATAAACCGGGTTGCCGTTCACAAATGTGCTTACTATAGATGCAGGAAAGCTGAAATTCTCTAAAGGACTCCAGCCGCATTTGTAAAAAATATTTTCCGGGGTTGCAGTATATGGCTGGTTGGTATCAACCAACACCAGGTCGGCATGATATCCTTCCCTGACATAACCGCGATCAGCAACCTGGAAACAATCAGCCACGGCATGACTCATTTTCTGTGCAATCTTTTCCAGGCTGATCATTCCCTGTTGCTGATAGTACAACATCAGTAACAAGGGGTGCTGTACCAGCGGCAGTCCGGCATGCGCATGTTCATAAGGGCCTTCCTTTTCCGACAGCAGATGTGGTGCATGATCGGTGGCAATTACATCCAGCCGGTCGTCGAGCAGGGCCTTCCACAGGGCTTCTTTATTATGCGGCGCTTTGATGGCGGGGTTGCATTTTATTTTATAACCCAGCCGTTCATAATCATCGGCCGTAAAATGCAGGTGATGCACACATACTTCGGCGGTAATCCTTTTTTCTTTCAGTGGCATCATGTTTCCGAACAACTGCAGTTCTTTTTCGGTGCTGATATGCAGAATGTGCAGCCGGCTGTTGTATTGCTGGGCGAACCGGATGGCGATCAGGGACGATTCAAAGCAGGCTTCTTCATTCCTGATCAGCGGGTGATCAGAAGCAGATAATTCACCTTTCGCTTTTTTGATGCGCTCATAATTTGCTTTGATGATCCGTTCATCTTCACAATGCGTGGCAATCAGCATTTCGCTTTCCCGGAATACTTTATCCAACGCGGCGTGACTATCCACCAGCATATTACCGGTGCTGGCACCCATGAATATCTTCACGCCGCAAACGTCTTTTTTATGCTTGTTCATCTTCAGCACTTCATCGGCATTGGTATTGCTGGTACCCATGAAAAAGGAATAATTGGCCAGCGAGGTTTGTGAAGCCGTTTGGTATTTATCTTCCAGCAATTCAGGCGTGAGTGCATTGGGAATGGTGTTGGGCATTTCCATAAAACTGGTA
>DMRT01000013.1 GCA_003455235.1 Chitinophagaceae bacterium | reverse complement strand
GGCATTTACTTCATCATTCTTAATTCCTTGTTCCTTGTTCGATATTGATTGATGTGGAAATGTGAAAATGAGCCAATCTGGGAATGTCCGTGCCTTAGTGCCTCCGTGGCATTTACTTCATCATTCTTAATTCCTTGTCCCTTGTTAGATATTGATTTATGTGGAAATGTGAAACTGAACCAATTTGAAAATGCCCGTGCCTTAGTGCCTCCGTGGCATTTACTTCATCATTCTTAATTCCTTGTTCCTTGTTCGATATTGATTTATGTGGAAATGTGAAACTGAACCAATTTGAAAATGCCCGTGCCTTAGTGCCTCCGTGGCATTTACTTCATCATTCTTAATTCCTTGTTCCTTGTTCGATATTAGATTTACTTTGCGTCATGAAGATCGACATCCTTTCCGTTGTTCCCAACCTGCTCGATAGTCCCTTTGCCCATTCCATTTTAAAACGGGCAAGAGAAAAGGGTCTGCTGGAAGTGAACGTGATCAACCTGAGGGACTATACCACCTATGCCCGGGCACAGGTAGACGACTATGCTTTTGGCGGCGGTGCCGGCATGGTGATGATGATTGAACCGTTGGTGAACGCCATTGAAGCCCTGCAGAAAGAAACGAAATACGATGAGATCATTTTCCTGACACCTGATGGAGAAACCTTCAACCAGAAAATGGCCAACCAGCTTTCGCTGAAAAATAATTTACTGCTGATATGCGGGCATTACAAAGGAATTGACCAGCGGGTGAGGGATCATTTCATTACCAAAGAAATCTCCATCGGCGATTATGTGCTCAGCGGCGGCGAGATCGGCGCTGCTGTGCTGGTGGATGCCATTGGCCGGCTGATTCCCGGTGTGCTCAACGACGAAACTTCTGCCCTCACTGATTCATTCCAGGATAATTTACTGGCGCCCCCGGTGTATTCAAGGCCCGAAGAGTTCCGGGGCTGGAAAGTGCCCGAAGTGTTACTCAGCGGCAATCATAAACTCATTGATGAATGGCGGCACGAACAGGCAGTGAAGCGAACAGAAGAGCGGAGACCCGATTTGATGGAGTAGTTTCAGGTTTGAAGTTTTTGGTTTGAAGTTATAACACACCCTGCCTGTTTGCAGAAGATTGTTTTGTTGTGAATACTCTCCACCCTCAAACTTCAAACCTCAAACCTTAAACTTATAACTTTTTCGCCCACACATACTCCGCAAACCCCAACAGGTCCCAGAAAATATTTCCCTGCAGTTTTTTCCCGGTCAGCCAGGTTTTAATGATCCTGAATGGCATGGCCAGGATGAACCAGGCATTGCGCCGGGTGCCTCCTTTTAACACCGTGCAGTTTTTTTCAGCCAGCAGGGCCGACAGTTCCTTAACTGAATACACCCGCACATGCGTGGGATCGTCTTTAAAGTTCAGCGACCCCTGCATGGAAGGGAGGCGGGTACTTTTTTCACCGGGGTATTCAATGTACATGTAACCGCCGCTTTTCAGTTTGGGCAATAACCCTTTGATCACATCATCGCCGTTGTACAGGTGTTCAATCACATGCACCATCAGCACTGCATCAAAATAATTATCGGGGATGGCGGCAAAATCCAGCCGGGTGAGGTCCATTTCATAAAAGGCCTTCATGAGTTTAAAATCGGCTTCACTGTTGTTGTAATCCCTTTCCAGGTCAACCCCATGGTATTCGCAGTTGGGGAAAACGGATTTTGCCTTGGTGGCAGAATGATTACCGGCGCCGATATCGAGCAAACGGAATGGCTTGTTGCCAAAGGCCCGCTTTAAAAAGCTGAACTTGCTGATAAAGGAAGATGAATTCATGGCGCAAAGATAAATGGATGCCGGATACAGGAAAGATCTCTATTATTGAATGAGTCCTGCAATATCGAACTCTTTCCTGCATCCGGTACCCGGTATCAAGTATTAATCTTTCTTCACCCCGATTACGGGCAATGCTTTCTCCCGTATCATATCGTTCAGCTTCACCAGGTCTTCGTTCATGATCTTTTTTAATTTATTCAGCTGGGCATCTGCCTGTGCCGATAATTCGGCGTACGCATCTTTTACCTGTTTGGCCGGCGCTGCATTGCCGCTGGCAGCAAAATCATACAGGCCGGATATTTTATCATCGAGGCGGATGGGAAAGTTCAATACATCCTGGCCGCTCTTGGCCTTTGTCTGGTGAAGCGCTTCTTCCACCGCTGTCATCTGTTTGTTGATGGTATCGGCCAGCTGTTTAATTTCTTTCGGGCAGTTCTTTCCCTGCTTATCCGTAAAATCATTGATCTGTTTACGCAGGTCGCGGATGTTTTTACCGGCTTTCTGTATCTCGTTGAATTTATCCCGTATGGTGATGAGAAAACTGAACTGGTCATCGTAATCCTGTTGCGACAGGTTGTACACGGGATTGGCCCTGATGGTAAAACTTCCTTCAGCCGAATCCTTATCGGCTTTTATTTTATAGAAGTACAGGCCCGGCGCCGCTTTGGGCCCGGGTACATTACCGTGCCAGAGAATAAGCCCCTCCACCCTTTCGGCAGGCGGGTACAGCATGTTCCATACAAAGCGGTTCATACCCCGGCTCACGTCAATCTTATCTTCTTTTGAGCCGGTGGAAAAAACCTTGATCTGCTTCCTGTTCTTATCCATGATTTCGATGCTTACCGTGGATGAATCGGTAACATTTTTCAGGTAATAGTTGATTACCGATCCGTTCGGCGGGTTCATGCCTGCATTGCGTGCATTCTGGTTCTGGAATCCGTCGTACCGGTACGCATCATTCACGGCAAACACATGCAGGTTTTTATTCAGGATGTCATTGTCCTTCTGCTGCACCACGCTCAGGTCGTCCAATACCCAGAAGGCCCGGCCCTGTGTGGCAACGATGAGATCATTTTCCTTAATGGTAAGATCGGTGATGGGCACCAGCGGGAGGTTCAGCTGGAATGGTTTCCAGGTTGTACCGTCGTCGTAACTGATGTACATGCCGTATTCGGTTCCGCAATACAACAAGCCTGGTCGTTTTTTATCGGCACGCAGGGCTCGGGTGAAGTGTGTGGAGGGGATGCCATTGGTGATCTTTGTCCAGCTTTTTCCATAATCTTCCGTTTTAAAGATATAGGGAGTAAAGTCATCGCTCTTGTATTTTGTTCCTACAAAATAAGCCTTGCCTTTTTTGAACGGATCCGTCTCCACGCAGTTCCACATCATCCACCGCCCGGCCTCTTTTGGAGTTACGTTATCCCAGTTCTTCCCGCCGTCTTTGCTCACGTGTATCAGCCCGTCGTCGCTGCCGGTCCACAATAAATCTTTTTCCAGTACCGATTCTGCTGCGGTGAAGATGGTGCAATACACTTCCACCCCGGTATTGTCTTTGGTGATGGGCCCGCCGCTGGATCGTTGCCGTTCCTTATCATTGGTGGTCAGGTCTCCGCCCAGTGCAGTCCAGGAAGCTCCTTCGTTTTCGGTGGCAAACAGCATATTGCCGCAGGCATACAGTTTCTTCGGATCGTGTGGCGAAAAGAAAATGGGGAAGTTCCATTGAAACCGGTATTTGGACACATCGGCACCGGCGCCCAGCGGATCATCGGGCCACACACTCACCGCCCGGTTCTCTCCTGTTTTATGATCAAGCCGTGATAAATATCCACTGTAGTTACCCCCGTATACAATATCGGGATTCAATGGATCGGCCACCACGTAACCGCTCTCAGCACCGGCGGTGGGCTGCCAGTGATCGGTGGTAATCTGTCCACCGTCGCTTCTTGATAATATGCGCACGGTTGAGTTATCCTGTTGGGCGCCCAGTATCCGGTAAGGAAAATGATTGTCGGTGCTCACCCGGTAAAATTGTGCCGTGGGCTGATTTTCGTACGAACTCCAGTTGTTTCCGCCATCGTAACTTACCTGGGCGCCGCCGTCATCAGCAATTACCATGCGGTTGCCGTCGGCGGGGTCAATCCACAGGTCGTGGTGATCGCCATGGGGTGTATTGACGTTGCGGAATGTTTTTCCGCCGTCGGTGCTTTTTAAAAAATTCACGTTGAGCACCCATACGAGGTTATCGTTTTTAGGATCGACAAAAACCTTGGTGTAATACCATGCACGCTGCCGGATGTTGTTATCACTGCTCTGCAGGGTCCAGCTTTCGCCGGCATCGTTGCTTACGTACATGCCGCCGTCTTTGTTTTCGATGAGGGCGTATACTTTATCGCTGTTTGACGCACAAACGGCTACCCCCACGATACCCCAGGTACCTTTTGGAAATCCTTTGGCCGTTGTGATGTTTTTCCATGTTTCGCCGCCGTCGGTGCTTTTCCAGATACCGCTTCCATCGCCGCCGCTTTCGAGACTATATGGCGTACGAAGGATGCGCCAGGTGCCGGCATACAGTACAGCAGGATTGCCGGGTTCCATCACCAGGTCGCTGCAGCCGGTTTGGTTGTTTACGTACAATACTTTCTTCCATGTTTTACCACCGTCGGTTGTTTTAAACACGCCGCGTTCTTCATTGGGGCCAAACAAATGGCCGATGGCAGCCACCCAAACGATGTCGGGATTTTTGGGGTGGATGACGATGCGGATGATGTGGCGGCTGTCTTTAAGCCCGATGTTGCGCCAGCTGCGTCCGCCATCATCGCTGCGCCAAAGACCGAATCCTTCGCTCACGTTTCCCCGGAGGGTATTCTCGCCTTCGCCTGCATATAATATGGTGGCGTCGCTGGGTGCTATGGCCACGCAGCCGATGCTGCCACCAAAATATTTATCGCTGATGTTTTTCCAGTTGCTGCCGCCGTCGATGGTTTTCCATACACCACCACCGGTGGCACCAAAATAAAACGTGTTCTTCTGCAACGGATCGCCCGTTACAGCGCCGCTGCGTCCGCCGCGGTAAGGACCGATGGAGCGGTATTTCACCTTACTGAATAAAATACTGTCATCGTTAACAGCGGGTGCGTTTTGTTTTTTTTGTGAAAAGGAAGTGAAGACGGCCAGGCAAGCGGCTGCAAGCAATAAATATTTTCTCATTGGAGTTGTATTAGCTGGTTAAGATACAAAATGAAATGAAAAGCCCCGCCAAGAAGCGGGGCTTTTATACCAGGAAATAGGTTTTATTATTTAAAAATGCTTTCGTCCACTTTTACATTGGTTTCAATCTTGTCATAATTGGTTTCACCCTGTACACTGCTGGTAACGGTGAAGGCAAACCAGAAGCCATCCACCTGCTTGTAGTTGGAATAGGTGGTTTCAATTTCCATCTCTTCTCCGTTAATGCTGCGTTTGCTCACGGATTTATTCAGGCGGTTATCCGACTTTCCGATGAAATAAGTAGTGCTGATGCCGTTTTTGAAGGTCACTTTCAACTTGTAGTCATTGCCTTCGGCACCTAGGAATTCCACTGCAGTGCCCTTGTCTTTATAGTTGAGCAGCGCACTTTGCACATCGAGCTGGCTTTGTGCCGCTTTCACTGCATCTTCCGGCATATCGGTGGGAGAAGCCATTCCCTGTACCGGCATAAACATCACTCCTTTACCGGGCGTGATGATCTGGTAGTTTTCGGTGCCCATTACAGAAATATCCATGCGCATGCCTTTCATGTGCAGTTTGGTTACGGTAATGGCAATGTCGTTCCCCTGTATGCTCATGCTGCCGCTGAGACGAACGGAATTCAGCGAGGATAATTTTTCTTTGCCGCCCAGTGCATCGATGTATTTGTTAACCACATCATCGGCCGTTTGCGCCTGGGCAAATTGTGCAAACACCATGGTCAGGATAAACATCCCGAAGATCATTAAATTTTTCATGTCAATTTTTTTAGGGTGTAAATATAGGGGAATTCTCCGCCGTATTATTTTTTATCCATCCATTTATCCGTAGCGGCTACCTTTGGTAAAATTTAAGAATGCTATGAGCAATTTCAGTGTGCAGGGTAATATCGTGGATATCCTGGCCAGGCATATTTTTTATGGGGAGATTGTGGCTGAGAACGGAAAAATTACATCGATCCGTGAGCTGCCCACCTCAAACCGTAAACCTCAAACTTCAAACCATTATATATTACCCGGCTTTATCGACAGCCATGTACACGTGGAAAGTTCCATGCTGGTGCCTGCTGAATTTGCCAAACTGGCGGTGGTGCATGGCACCGTGGGCACCATCAGCGATCCGCACGAAATTGCCAATGTATGCGGGATGGAGGGGGTGGAATTCATGATCAAAAACGGTAAAACGGTTCCGTTTAAATTTCATTTCGGGGCGCCCAGTTGTGTGCCGGCCACGGTATTTGAAACGGCCGGCGCCGCCCTGAATGCAGAAGACGTTGACAGGCTGCTGCAAAAAGAAGAAATCAATTACCTGAGCGAAATGATGAACTTCCCGGGTGTACTGTTCGGTGATGAGGAAGTGCACCAAAAAATTGCGTCGGCAAAAAAATACGGCAAGCCGGTGGATGGACATGCGCCGGGGTTGCGGGGTGCCGATGCAAAAAAATACATTGATGCCGGCATTTCCACCGACCATGAATGCTTTACCGCGGAAGAAGCACTGGACAAACTGAACTACGGAATGAAAATACTGATCCGCGAAGGAAGCGCCGCCAAAAACTTTGAAGCGCTGATCGGGCTGATGCATGAACATTATAACAGGATGATGTTCTGCAGTGATGATAAACATCCCGACAGTTTGGCCGCCGGGCACATCAATCAGCTATGCGCCCGGGCCGTGGCAAAAGGCATTGATGTGTTCAAGGTGCTGCAGGCGGCCTGCATCAACCCGGTGAAACATTATAACATGAACGTGGGTTTACTGAAAGAAGGCGATGCGGCCGATTTTATTATTGCAGAGAACCTGGAACAATTCAACATCAAACAAACCTATATCAACGGGCAACTGGTTGCTAACAATGGAAAAACATTGATTGAAACAACCCCGGCTGTACCGCTGAACAATTTTGACTGCGCAGAAAAAAATGTGGCCGACTTCGGCTTCCCCATTACGGATGCATCCAAAAAAATATTTGCCATTGAAGCATTGGATGGGCAGTTGATCACCAACAAGGTTGCATGCAGCCCTATCCAGCGGAATGGATTTTATGAAAGCGACGCAACAAATGATGTTTTAAAGATTGTAGTGGTGAACCGGTATAAAAATGCGCCGGTGGCAAAGGCATTCATTAAAAACTTCGGGTTAAAACAAGGCGCACTCGCTTCATCGGTGGCACACGACAGTCACAATATCGTGGCTGTGGGCGTGGATGATGAAAGCCTGGTAAAAGCCGTGAACCTTGTTATTAAAGAACGGGGCGGGGTGAGCGCTGTGTTCGGCAACAAAGAAAAAGTGCTGGGCCTGCCTGTTGCCGGACTGATGAGCAATGAAGACGGATACCAGGTTGCCGACGCATACACAGCCATTGATAAAATGACCAAGGAAGAGATGGGATCCACACTGGCGGCGCCCTTCATGACCTTATCGTTCATGGCCCTGCTGGTGATCCCTCATCTAAAACTGAGCGACCTGGGATTGTTCGACGGTGATACCTTTACGTTTATGGCGTAAGGCTATTCGGTTTTTGCACCAAGTATTTTCAGCGCCACGCTGTCGGTTCCTTTGGGAGCAAAATATTTTGTTTTAAAATCGGCCTTGCCGCCTGGCTCAACGGTTTCATAAATCACTTCGTGGTCTTTTTCGAGCAAAGCGCCTGTCTGGCTGTAGAAGGCGAGTTCCACATCAATATCCTTATACTTTGCAATCTTTGCGTTATTGCGGATGGTGCCTTTTATAACCGTTTGCCGCAGCAGGTTCTTCCGGTCGTGGCCATCTACGGTTAAAAAGCGCTGCGGATTCTTCTTCTCCGTTTCTTCCAGCGTTTCCTTGGTTTGTTCGTATTTGTCTTTGGGCTTGTCTGTTTTTTGTTCGTCGTAGCCGCTGCAGGCGGCAAAAGCCATGCTTAAAATGGCGAGTCCGTAAAAGGTCTTTTTCATCTGGTTTTATTTGAATACAATAAAAATACATTTTTGGAAAACACCGTGTTAAAAAATGCTTGGTTGCTGCTGTTTTATATTTTAGTTTTGTTCGGTTCAGGTAATCAACAACAAACCTCCAGCAATGATCATCAACCTCAGCGAACAGCATTCTTTGGTAAGCAATTGGGTGGCCGAATTAAGGGATATTGACATACAGGGCGACCGGATGCGTTTCCGCCGCAACCTGGAACGGGTGGCCGAAATAGCCGGGTATGAAATCAGTAAAAAACTACCCTGGCAGGAAAAAGAGATCACTACTCCGCTGGGAACTAGTACTGTCCGGGTTTTGCAGGAACAACCGGTGCTGGCCACCATCCTCCGGGCAGGATTAGCCATGCATACAGGTCTGCTGAATTACTTTGACAAAGCGGACAACGCCTTCATCAGCGCCTATCGCAAACACAACCCCGATGGCAGTTTCGACATTCATATGGAATACATGAGCTGCCCGGATATTGAAGACCGCATCATTGTGATCAGCGATCCCATGATTGCCACCGGGGCCTCGCTGGTAAAATCCATTGAATTCTTAAAAGCAGAAGGAACCATCAAAGAACTCCACATCGTGTGTGCCATTGCATGCACCGTAGGACTGGAATACGTTACCCGGGCTCATCCCAAGGCCACCATCTGGTGCGGAGATATTGATGACGAGATCACGGCCAAAGGATATATCGTACCCGGATTGGGAGATGCCGGCGACCTGGCCTTCGGTTCCAAGATGCAGAATTGATTCTTATCCCCTGTAATTCAGCCTGGTATTATCAAAATACTCCCTGCCTAGGCAATAGCAAATCAACCGGTTGAAGGAAACGGAAAATTCCTGTAAAAAGCTTACTTAATTCTATGCAGCTTTTTACCGCAAATCCCTATCTTTAGGGTTCTGAACAGTCAATGAAAATGAGAAAATTAATCGTCCTTACAGGTGCCCTATTGCTCACCCTGTCGGTTACAGCGCAGGATCCGCATTTTTCGCAGTTTTTTGCTACTCCCTTAACACTGAACCCTGCCTTTACGGGTAAGTTCAGCGGTTCATGGCGTTTGGCAGCAAATCACCGTGATCAGTGGCCATCCATACCTAAAGCGTATGTGACCACCAGCGCTTCCATTGACTTCCCGATTTTGAAAAGCAAGATCCCGGAAAACGATGTATTCGGTATTGGTATTTCCGGTTTAACCGATGCCAGTGCCAACAGCATTTTGAAGCTCAATTATGGTTCTGCCTCTTTATCGTATCACAAAGCACTGGATGAAAACGGTTACAGCACCATTGGCGCCGGCTTCCAGGCCACATACTCCAGCCTGAACCTGGACGTAACCAAGCTTACGTTTGAAGACATGCTTACACAAAACGGTTTTACCGGGACAACTTCAGATATCATTACCAACGGCAGCAACCAGAGTTATTTTGATGTAAACGCCGGCCTGTTGTATTCCGGTTCCACCAACGGACAAAACAATTTTTATTTAGGTGCTTCCATGTACCACATTAACCGCCCCAAGGTTGGGTTCAAAGACAAGAACTGGTACCTGAGCGGCCGCATTTCAATACATGGCGGTGGTTCATTTCCCCTGTCTGACCGGTTAACTGTTCACACGTCCCTGATTCACCAGATGCAGAACAAAGCCAGCGAAACAACCGTAGGCGCTGCACTGGCACTTAACCTGAACCCAGGTGAAGAAACAGCCAACAGCAGTATTTATATAGGTAGCTGGGTACGTTTTAACGACGCCATTGTACCTTATGTAGGTCTTGAATTCGGAGGCCTGCGCATCGGCGCCAGTTACGATTTTAATATCTCCAGCCTCAAAGCAGCAACTGCTTCCAGGGGCGGATCTGAATTCTCCGTGATCTTTATCAAAAGACCCGCTGAGTACAAAGGAATACCCTGTCCTAAGTTTTAATACCAGGCCTTCCGGTTGTATCATGCAATCCGGGCCGGCATCATAACCTGCAGACGCTGCTGTTTCAGAAATATCCAGTATCCCGAAAACAAAAAATTCCACCCGCCTGGTTTTTCATAAAACCAGAATACTATGACAACAGATTTGATCCCATGATCTTTCCACCCTGTGGCATGAGGAATCAAAATGGTACGTTCGTAAAAATTAAACCTTAGATATGAAAAAAACTCTACTACTGACGGTATTGTTTGCTTTCATCACAACCCTGGGTTTCGCTCAATCAGACAGGTTCTGGTCTGAGAACTATGGAGCCCGTGGAAGTTTTGTTACAGACAAGGCCGTTGCGAGGCAATCCTTTCCCAAGGAGTTCAAACTGTTCAACCTGAACATTGAACCTTTGAGGCAGGAATTATTTTCCATCGTTGATCAGTCATCCAGACGTACAGCGGTGATCTCCCTTCCGAATGCTGCCGGTACGCTGGAGCAGTTTGAAGTGTACGAAGCTTCCAACTTTGCAGCGCCTTTACAGGCACGTTTCCCTGAAATCAGGGCTTATTCAGGCCGTGGCATCACCGATAAAGCCGCCACGCTCAAACTGAGTATTTCGCCCCAGGGAATTCAAACCATGGTATTCAGAAGCGAAAAAGCAAATGAATTCATTGAGCCTTATTCCATCGATCACAAAGTATACGCGGTTTTCGAATCACAACGTGATAAAGGCAGGCTGCCCTGGACCTGTTCCACCGAGGATCAGCAGTACAACAGCAGCCTGAGATCGCAGATGCCTTCCACCAACATCGTGGGAAGCTCGGCCGGTGAATTGAAGACCATGCGCCTGGCTCAGTCATGCAATGGCGAATACGCCAACTGGTTTGGAGCCACCAGCTCTGCACAGGTTGCCCTGGTACTGGCAGGATTCAATGCTACCCTTACCCGTTGCAACGGATGCTACGAAAAAGACCTGGCCCTGCACCTGAACCT
>DMRT01000263.1 GCA_003455235.1 Chitinophagaceae bacterium | reverse complement strand
GCGTTCTTTGCGAAAAACTCAGCGTTCTTTGCGGTTAACCAGGGCCCTGCAGCCAAAATAAAAGGCCGGGGCCGCCGTTTTATAGAATAGTCCGCAGGAGAATATGGAACCGGTGTGCTTTCTCCTGCCGCCCTGTTCTTTATCTTTGTAACAGCATTTGCATTATCCAATGAATACGTAACCATCTTGTATGAAAAAATTGTTGCTTTCCGGATTTTTCGGTCTTATACTGGGCCATGGCTTTTCGCAGACAAAGACATGGATCGGTGCCAGCGGCGCCAACTGGAACGTGGCTGGCAACTGGTCGCCGTCGGGCGTACCGGCAGCAACGGATACCGTATTCATAAACTCCTTTAATGCATGCAATGTAGATATCAACCCCACCATCGCTTCCTTACGTGCAACGGGAACAGGAGGTACTTTTATTTCTACCGCAGCCGTACGAACCATCACCATCAATAATAACGGGGCCACTTCTCCGGTACTGTACGTGGCAACAGGTGCTTCACTGAGCTTCGGCAACGGCGGCTTTGGTATTTCCATCACCACTCACAGTGCCAGTGGCAACTACGCACAGATTGATGGCATCATGGGGTTTGGCTTTGCCTCCACCTGGAACCTCTGTAATGCCGGCTTCAGTTCCACAACCAATGCCGATATAGCAGGCACGCTGCAATTTGTATCGATTCATACCGGTACGGCCATAGCAAACGGCTCGGTGGCAAACCTCCGGTTTCTCAATGGCTCCACCCTGTATTGGTCAAAAAGCGGTGGAAACCTGCCGGTGGCCGATTACCAGAATGGCTCCACCATCAACCTGGTGGGCACCACCACGGTGATGCCCGTACTGAGTGCCAGTGCAAATTATAACGGCTTACTCATCTGGAACTCGAACCTGGGGCAAACCATTTCAGGTGCATCCGCCGTTCTGTTTCCCGGTTCGGCCTTTAGCATAGATAGTTTACGGGTAATCAGTACCGGAACAGGAACCTTACGGTTGTTTACTGAACCTGCAGGATATACCATCGGTCACCTGGAAGTACAGGGCGGAACCCTGGAACTGAGTGCACCTATAATAGCAAACCGTAGCGGTTCCATCAGCACCGATTTCAAGATCAGCGGTGGAACGGTTTACTGCAATGCCACTTATGCCGGCGACGGCGCAACGGCCTATGCCATGACATTAACCGTTAATGGTAACCTTACGGTCAGCGGCGGAACCCTCAATCTTACCAACCGTGTTTCAGGTGCAACACCAGGCGGTGCCTGCCAGTTGAATGTGAAAGGCAATGTTACTCAAACAGCCGGGTCCATCACGGCAACAACGGCTTATGGTTCACAAAACCAGCTCGTGTTGAATGGTACCGTGAGCCAGAACCTGCAGATGAGCAATTTTACCGGGCCGGCAGCGCTGGTGATGAATAATGCGGCGGGTGCGGTACTGCAGGCGCCACTTACGCTTTCGTATGTACTTAATCTTTTATCGGGGATTCTTACCAGCAGTTCTGTCAACCTGCTTACCATGTCTGCCGGATCGCTTGTATTCAGTGCCTCTAACAATGGTTTTGTAAACGGGCCTGTACGCAAAACAGGTAACACGGCCTTTACCTTCCCGGTAGGCAAACCCAACTGCGGTCCCTCGGGTGCTGTAAACGGGTATGCTGCTTTGTCCATCTCTAATTTTACCGGCGGAGCCGTCACCGACCAGTTTACTGCCGAATACAAACGCGGCGATGCGATGACGCTGGGCGCAATTTCCAATGCCGGGCTGCACCATATCAGCCACTGCGATTACTGGACCCTTACCCGGGATAACGGGGCATCAACGGCAGACATTACCCTGGCCTGGGATGAAAACATCAACGACTGCAATGCCACATTGCCTTACGTAAACAACCTGCCCACCCTTACCATTGCCCATAACAACAATGCCGGCGGCACCTGGGATGCGATTGGCGTGGCGGGCATAACAACCGGAACGGCTGCGGCCGGAACTGTCATCTGGAACGGAACACAATCGGCCACTTTTGGTGCCTTTGCCATCGGCAGTACCAACTTCCAGAATCCATTGCCGGTTGTGATCAATTATTTTAACGGGGTAAAACAAAACAACCTTCATATTCTCAACTGGAAGCTTACCTGTTACAGCACACCGCAGGTGAATATGGTTCTGGAGCGGAGCAGCGACGGAAATAATTATATTCCCATTCACCAGCTTAGTGCCACGGCGTTGCAATGCCGGCAGCCCTTCAGTTATACAGATGCAGATCCGGTTAAAGGACTCAATCATTACCGGCTGAAAATAACCGATGCCGGCGGAAAGATATCCTACAGTCCGCTGGTAAACCTCCTTCATGCCGATCGTGGATTTGATGTGCAGCAGATTGCTCCCAACCCCGTTACCGGTACTTCATTCAAACTGAAACTGAGTGCGGCCCAGGCAACGGCAATGGAGATTCTCGTTACCGATCTGCAGGGCAGGGTTCAGCAGCAACAGCCGGTGAATGCCATTGCGGGATCCAATGAAATACTGGTGGATGTACGTAACCTGCCGGCCGGAACTTACCAGGTCTTCGGTCGTGGCAACGATGGAAGAACGGCAGTGCTTCGTTTTGTGAAGCAATAAAATTAATACTGAACAACCCTAAAGGTTTTGAAAAGCCTCCTGTTTTACGGGAGGCTTTTGTATTTAACCGGTGTAACTGCAAAGGATTTCTGTTGACGTCTTTGTGTGCATTGCGCTTTGTCTTAGCGTTCTTTGTGGTTATTATTTGTTATTCTCCGCAAAAACGTACTGTTTTTTTCACTGTAAAAATGTGGTTAATGCCCTTGCGTCCGGCAGTAGACTGTTGTAGTTTTAATTGACCAGGTCCTCAAACAACCATTAATTCAAATTAATGGGCATGAAAAGAATTCCTACACTCCTTATGTCGTTGTTGTTTCCGGTGATACTCATTCATGTTTATGCCGGGAAAGAAAAGGGACTGTATTCCAATCCCACCGACTATTTCCGTTCTGCTGCTTCCGGTGACTGGGCAAATGTTTCCACCTGGGAGTCATCACCGGATAATATAAGCTGGGCAGCCGCCACCCTGGTACCCACCAGCACAGCATCGGTTATCAGCATCCGGAATACGCATACGGTAACAGTAAGCAGCAACGAAGACATGGATGAAGTGCTGGTGGAAAGTGGGGCAATACTTTTTCATACTGCCGGAATACTGAATGTGAACAATGGACCGGGTGATGACATCAACGTGCTGGGTGGCGGCATCTTCACGCTGGCTTCAAACAATAACGGCCCGCAGTTTAACGGAGGCGCTACGGCCTTTATCAGTCCCAATGGTATGCTTCGCCTGTCGGCCAGCGGCTTAACAGGCGCCGGTACCGGGGTAAATGCATCCAGCTATGTATACAGCGATGCATCGGTGCTTGAATACACACTCACGTTTACCGCTTTTTCCACCGCCGGGGTTACATACTTCCCCAATGCCAATGCATCCACCATTCCGGTTTTCCGCATCACCGGCAACGTAGGCGGGGTGGGCGGAGGATCCAATACGGTGATCAACGGGCTGTTTGAAGTGAACGGAACAGTTACGTTTCAGAACAGCGGCACCAAAACATTCCGCAACGGCATTACCGGTACCGGAACCATTTCCAGCGATGCGGCTTCGGGTAAATTTATCATCAATGGCACCACGGCCAGCCTGGGCGGAACCGGTTCACTCACGCTTCCCACGGCGGGAATGGATATCGGGTCCAATACCACCGTCACCATGCTGTCGTCGAAAATCATCACCGGGAATATTGCCCTGCTGGCAAATGCGCTGGTGATGCTGGGCGCTTACCACCTGGTGATGAATGGTGATATAAGCGGCGGTTCGGCCACTTCTCATATTGTTACCAATGGTACCGGTAAGCTGGTGCTGAATAATATTGCGGCGGCATTCAGAACCTTCCCCATCGGTGGCAATACCAGCACCATTAACCCGCTGATCATTTATAACGGCAGCGGGTTGAATTACGGGGCAAGAGTAGAGATAGGTATCAATCCCGCCATTGCCGTTCCGCTGAGTGCAGTGAACCGGACCTGGGTGGTGAATCCATCAGGAGTATCTGCAGGTGCTGTGAAAGTTAACTTTTTTTATTCGGCCGGGCATGGCAATTTGTTTTTCAGTTATCTCACCAATGTGGAACAGGGATTTTATACCGG
>DMRT01000264.1 GCA_003455235.1 Chitinophagaceae bacterium | reverse complement strand
TACTGCAGCATACCACCTAAAGCCTGTCGAAAAATAGCGTGAAGTAAGCCGACATCAGCAATTGCTCATCGGCGCTGGCATCCGGACTGAGGTGCAGCGTTTCATGCCCGGGTTTAATCAGCGGGGCGTATTGCAGGAAAGCGAGCAACCGGTTTTGTTTGTAAAAGCCAAACCCTTCCAGGATATAGATGTATTTATTTTTTCCGGCGTTTTGTGTAACGGCGAGGTAATAAGGTTTTAGTACCAGCGAATCGGAACCATAGTAAATGCGCCCGGTAATCAATGCGGTGTCTATGTCATTCTTCTGACGCACCTGTTCATAATAAAAGCGGGCGGAGTCTTTATCATTGGCATACCGGCAGCTGCCATTGAAATAGCGGTAGTACCAGGTGATCCCCGGAGGTTCTTCTTCGCTGTAGCTGCGTTTGTATTTATCCGGCGGCAGGATGATGTCGGTGAGCATGGAATGAGTTTGCGATTCCAGGTAGATATCCTGTGTGTTGTACAGCATCCGGCAAAACCGGCTGTCGCTGCTGAAAAGCCGGCTTTGTGTTGTTTTGGTGCCGATTATCCGGGAACGGGGAAAGATCAGTCCGAAGGTAAGCGTGGTGTCGCCGCGGACGGCATAGATGACCGAATCCTTTTTTACCTCGTACCCGAATACGCGGGTGCCGGTTTGGCGGAAGGGTTGGGGATGCATCCTGTCTGACTGGAAATTATTTTCCACGGCAGGCGGCAGCTGCATTTTAAACAGCGTTTTGCAACCACCACACACAGCAACCAATGCCGCCAGAACTGCATAAGAAACCAGGCGTATCATGCCTGTGATTTTTATAAAGATAGGATGGTGACCTGGCGGATGAAATGACCTGGATGGGGAGAAAAGGTGAGGGTGGTCAGGATGAAGATGCCGGATGTTTTTTTACTACCAGGCAAGCGGCATTGGATAGAAATCATTGTTCAGGTACCGCTCGGTATTGCGGATGGCAATCTGTTCAAATAGTTCCTTGCCCAGGGCGGCACGCACATTGATGGCAAACTCCCGCTCGCTGATGGCTTTGCTCACGAGGTAAAAGTCGGTACCGAACAACACCCGTTCTTTTATTTTTTCATCTGCTTCCAGGATCATTTTCAACAGCGGGAGCAGACTGGCATCCTGCAAAGTGTAGCTGATGTCGGCATATACATTGGGGTACCGGCGCATCAGGTCGCAGATAATGGAAAACCAGCTGAAATTATAAACGGAATGTTCGTTGTGGATGTTCCAGTTGTCGAGATCGAGTGACGGGTATGCGCTTGTTTTTTTCCGGAACCGGGTTTCTACCCAGGCATCTTTTATGAACTTATGCCATTCTTCTTCGGTACCCCAGTGCCCGATGCATATTTTGAGGTTCTGGTAGTCGGGGGCCTCTTCGCCCCAGTGAAGCCGCAGCAACTGCTGGTTGAGCAGGCATTCGTAATTCAGCGGATGGGTGAAGTACTGCTGGAAAGAAGCCGGTTTTTCCCGGGGCAGCATTACTTTTTTGATGGGATGAAACCGTTCGTCTTCATCCAGGTTGAATTTAAAATGAACGGAGCCGATGGTGCAGTGTGTCATGCAGGGAAGCTGGTGCGCTACGGCAAAATCATAAACCGGTTTCAGCCGTTTATCGAAGGGGAAATAACCCAGGGCCGGGTATAATTTGATACCATGGTAAATACCCTGTTGCCAGTATTCTTTGGCTTTTTCAAGAAAGAGGTTGCCGGTGAACGGGAGGTTAAGCGCTGTTTCTCTTTTGTGTTGCGGCTGAATGCGCCGTGGATCGCAGAAGAGAAAGGGAAATATCTTTTTCTCCCATGCCGGGTTGCGTTTTATGCCTTCCAGTTGTGTCAGTTGTTTTTCGAAAGGGGTAACAGGCATACCGGCTCCCATGAATTCCATATCCATGGTTAAGAATACAAACCCGGTGCTGGCCGGGTAATACTGCTGCATGCTTTTGATTACGTCTTCCTGTGAGCTGCGGTCGCCATACAGCACAAAGTTCATGTAGCGGATCAGTTTTTCTTTGTTGAACCCGAAGAAGAGAATAAGAATGGTTTTTATTACCGAGCCGATGAGGCCGAAGCGGCCGGTAAAAGGAACGGTGCGCAGCCAGGTGCGCAGCCATTTCCTGCGCAGCAGCCAGGAGATGGCAAAGAACCGGGTGAGAAAATAGCGGGGAACATGATCGTACGTAAAGCAGTGGGCGTGTGCGTTGTAAAAGCGTTTGGACATGACGCAGATCTGTTGGTTATTTGTTTTGGCAATAAGACTTCCGAAGTTTTTAAAATTTCGGAAGTCTTATTTAAGGGTCACTCACCCCTCCAGTGTTGCCAGTTCTTTTTCCACCTCCCCAATCGTCATCAGTTCCCGGGTATAGTTGAATCCTTCAGGCAAATTGGCCAGCGTATTCAGGTCTACCTCGTATTTACGAACGGGTGTGTTTACATCGGTAAATACCACAATCACACCCAGGGTAAATGCTTCGTAGGCAGAAAACTTACATTCAAATCCGTTATTTGCATCTGATGCAACCCGTATCATTTCGGGCAGGTATGAATCATGCAGCAGGTACATCACTTTCGCCACCGTGGCAAGCTGCCCGGCCTGCTTCTCCACAAGGGTAAGCACCACATCGGCTTTCATGTTCAGGGCATTTGCTTTGGTTACCGATGCGTTGATGCTGAAAAGATCGTCTTCTGTTTTTCCTCCCCAGCGGTTTTTCTGGCAGTCTTCGCATACCGTTGCAATTTCCGGTTTTGCTTTATCGATTTCGGTTTTGAACGAATCATTATTTTCCTGGCTGCTGATGCGCTGGATCGTTTTTTGAAAATCCTTCAGGATGTTCTGAAGTTCCTGTTTTCTCAGCGCCTGCTTCAATACCGTTTTGTATTTATCCGAAAGTGTTTCGGTAAGGTAGGTTCTTGCCCAGAGGTACACCGCCAGGAAGCCGCATAAAAAATAAAAGATGATGATGGCGCCGGAATAGGTGTAGGCAAAACCACCGGAGTCTTTGCCAAAACTGCTGCCGAACGATTTTTCTAAATTAAGGCAGAGGGTGTTCAGTTTCGCTTCAATGGCCGGCAGCTGAACCAGGGTTACGCCAACAATTATTTTGGTGAGCCAGTCGGAGATCTCTTCCAGGTTGGTATTGTCGGTATACTTATCATTGGGAGATGCGGTGGTACTGTTTGCTGCCTGCAGCCGCCTGGGTATGCCAAATAAAAAACCGATGATGCCGCCGGTGAACAGGGCAGCAAAGGCAATGCTGAGCGATAAACCCAATACCACCAGTATGTTCCCCCATTTAACGGAAAGGCCGATGATGAGCAGGACGAAAAAACTCAGTACCAGGAAAATTTTGATGAGGGATAAACCCCAGGCATCGCTGCCCCTTTCTGTGGGGAGACCGAAGATATGGCCCCACCAGCTTTTTTTCTGTGCCGCCATTGTTCAGGTTTTAGGGATGATGAAAATAATTCCCGGAACGTGTTAATGCAATACCACAAACCGGGTATGGCTGTAAGGTAGGCATCGATGCCGGCCGGGGCAACCGTGTTTTAACGGTAAAAATGGCTCATGCAGGCAGGAGCCTTGCCGAAGGGAGACTTCCGGAGTTTTCAAAAGAATACAGACTTCCGAAGTTTTTAAAACTTCGGAAGTCTGTGGGAGACCCCATAAATGTAGAGTGTGTTTTATTTATTTACCGGAGCAGCGGCCCTGGGAATTTTAGCCTGTGCATTGGCAGATACGGTGATCTTTAATCCATTTGCTTTGCCATAGGGGCAGTAATAATCGATGGCTTCCTGGGCTTCATTATACGTAAGGTCGTATTGTACCACATTGCCCCGGGTAACCACGCCGGCTGAATGATTATAAAAACTCCGGGTGCCGAAGCCGCCGAAGTTTCCATACATCACATCCCCTGCATAGGTCCGCAATCCATCCAGGTTCTGGATAATGGTATATCCATAGTTTGTTTCCACTACATAGAACCCGCAGGAGTTGCTGCTGTACACCACATCACCCTGCTCCTGCGAAAGCCACCAGGAATGATCGTCGTATACCACCACATCTTTGCGGCAACTGGTAAATAACACAGCAACGAAGGCTGCCAAAACAGAATAGGTAAAAATCTTTTTCATGGTAATTGTTTTTTATGATCAATAATGATGACCATGAGATGGCAAACCACGGGCTAAGTTTTAGCAGGATTTGTTAAAATGAGAATTGTACCGGCCAGCCAGG